>CANFIC010000115.1 GCA_947446685.1 Burkholderiales bacterium | reverse complement strand
TGCAAGGCCGAGCAGTTGCCACCAATCACTGGCTGCGTGAAGCACACGCACGATGAACACACCTCCGGAGCGCGGCTCGTAGAAAATCATGTGGCTGTCGAAGCCTTTGACCCGCCACTTGCGGATGCTTCAGCGTCAGTGGTGCGCCCATTTTGGGTTGCTGCGCCAGGTCATCGAAGCTGGCTTCTGCGTTGGCAAGGAAACGTTCCGCCACCTGCAGCCCGGCCAACTCAGCGAGATAAACGAATTGCTCGACCAAGTCGCGCCGCGCCGCCTCGCTCTTTGAGATCATCGGTATCAGCCCTTTTGTTTTCTTGTTTCAATCCTGGCCAAGGCTTCCTTGCGAATGGACGTCCAGTCTTCCGGCGTCAGGGCAGTTTCGGCGCCGGTCAGACCCTCCAACAACTTGGCCTCGAGTTGCTCTTCGGCCTTGCGCTTCTCGTCCGCGCGGATCAACTCGCGGACATACTCGCTGACACTGCTGAAGCGCCCCGTCGAAATCTGACCGTCAACGAACTGCTTCAGCAGGTCGGGAAGCGAAATGTTCATACTTTGCATCGATGGTCCCCTGTTTGCCCTAGCCTAGCAAAAATGGCATGAAATGACAATAACTGTCATTTTCGAGGAAAACCGGGCCATGCATTTGCTGGATGCACCCAGACTACAAGGTCAACTGTGAATCAAGCGGGCAAGGCTGAGGCGGGTTGTCGATCAGGTATCGACTCTGCTCGCCGCTGGCCGGGCCGGCTGATAATCGGCCGCATCCGAAACCACGATAGATCAGAGGCAAAACGATGAAGCTACGCAAGATTGCCCTGCTTGGCTTGGCATTGGCCGTCCTTGGCGGAGGCGGCTGGTGGGCCTGGAGCCGGCATAACGCTGGCAAGAACGAAGTGCCGCGTTTTCGCACGGTGGCCATCGATGAAGGCGCGATCACGCAGGTCGTGATGGCCAATGGCAATCTGCAGCCGGTCACGACGGTGACGGTCGGCGCGGCGGTCAGCGGCACCGTGGCCGAGCGTATGGTCGACTTCAACGACCGGGTCAAGAAAGGCCAGATCCTGTTGCGTCTGGATCCGGCCAATTTCCAGGCCCGCGTGCGTCAAGCCAAGGCCCAGCTGGCATCGGCGGAAGCGCAACTGGCTTTTGCCCGCGGCAATCTCGAGCGCAGCCAATCGCTGCTGGCGCAGGGCTTCATCGCCGCGCCGCAGCGCGACCAGAGCCGGCGCGAGGCCGAGGTCGCCGTTGCCAGCCTCGACGTGGCCCGCGCCCAGCTCGACGCGGTCGAGACCGACCTGAACAACTCGGTGATCCGTGCACCGGTCGACGGTGTCGTGATCAAGCGTAGCGTCGACGTCGGGCAGACCGTGGCGGCCAGCTTCCAGACACCCGAGCTGTTCCTGATCGCCAAGGATCTGCGTGAAATGGTGATCCAGACCAATGTCAGCGAGGCTGATGTGGGGCTGCTGCGCGAGGGCCAGCAGGTGCGCTTTGTGGTCGATGCTTTCCCGGCGCGCGAGTTCGAGGGCAAGGTGCAGCAGTTCCGCCTGAATGCCTTGAATACGCAGGGCGTGGTGACCTACACGGTGATCGTCGACGTGGCCAATCCGGACGGCCTGCTCAAGCCCGGCATGACCGCGCAGACCCGCATCGTCGTCGCCAGCAAATCGCAAGCCATGCGCCTGCCGACTGCGGCGCTGCGCTTCAAGCCCGACGAAGAAGAGCTCAAGGTCAAGGGCGCCAGCGCCGCGACTGCAGCGTCTGCGGCAGCTTCAGCCGCCGCCGTCGAGACTGCGCGTGCCGATGACGACGGCGTGCTGTCGAGTTTGCGCAACGGCGCGCGGGTCTTTCGCGTTTACACGCTGGGCCAGGACCAGCAGTTGAAAGCACATGAAGTGACGGTCGGGATTTCGAACACGCGCTTTACCGAACTGGTGTCGGGCGACCTGAAGCGTGGCGACGCGGTGGTGACGCGCCGCGCTCAGCCGGAAAAGAAGGACGGACCGTGACCGCAGTCCTGGGCTTGCACGCTGTCACCAAGGGCTACTACAGCGGCGATCTGCTGACGCCGGTGCTGCATGGCATCAACCTCGAAGTCCAGCCGGGCGAATACCTGGCCTTGATGGGCGTCAGTGGCTCGGGCAAGAGCACCTTGATGAATTTGATGGGCCTGCTCGACCGGGCCGATAGCGGCGAGTTGCTGCTGCAGGGCCGCGATGTCAGCACCTTGAGTGCGTCCGAACATGCGCAGCTGCGCAACCGCGAAATCGGTTTCGTGTTCCAGAGCTTCAACCTGCTCAAGCGCATGAGCGTGCTGGAGAACGTGGCCCTGCCCTTGATCTATGGCGGGCTGGGCCGGGTCGGCGCCAAACAGCGCGCGCAGGGCTTGCTCGACCAGATGGGACTGGGCGAATTCGGTGCGCGCATGCCCAATCAGCTCAGTGGCGGCCAGCAGCAGCGGGTGGCGATCGCACGCGCGCTGGCGAACCGGGCGCCCTTGCTGCTGGCGGATGAGCCGACCGGCAATCTCGACAGCCAAACCACCGCCGAGGTGCTGGCGATTCTGGCGCAGCTGAACCGTTCCGAAGGGCTGACGATTGTGCTGGTCACCCATGAGCCCGAGGTGGCGATGCAGGCCAGCCGGCTGGTGCGGCTGAAGGACGGGCGGGTCGCCTACGACGGCCGCCCTGGCGCCGAGGATCAAACATGAATGCCATCCAGGTTTTCATCGAAGCCTTGCGTTCGCTGAACGCCAACCGGCTGCGCAGCGCGCTGACGATGCTGGGCGTGGTGATCGGCATCGCTTCGGTGCTGATGATGTTGAGCGTCGGCGACGCGGTGCGTGCCTTCATCAACAAAGAACTGGCGGTGCTCGGCAGCAACCAGTTGATCGTGCAGAACGGCACGCCGGTCGACGGCGGCGGCGTGCGCAGGCGCAGTGGCGAGTTGCCCAGCCTGACTCTCGACGACGCGCGTGCGCTGGCAAAGTTGCCGGGCCTGCGCGGTGCTGCGCCGGCGTTGCAAGGTTTTTTCCAGGTCCAGTATGGCGAGGACAACAGCAACCAGACCGTGCTGGGCACGACACCGGCGATGCTCGAGTTGCGCAACTGGCAGCTTGCCCAAGGCGTGGCGTTGGAGGAACGCGATGTACAGGCGGCCAACCGCGTCGCCGTGATCGGCTCCAAGCTGGCTGCCGACCATTACCCGAACCGGGCCCCTTTGGGCCAGACCTTGCGGCTCGACGGCCAGCCTTACACCATCATCGGCGTGCTCGGCGGCTCCGGGCGCACGCTCGACGGCACCGAGCTCGGCGAGCTGATCCTGGTACCGATCAGCGCGATGCCCTTGCGCATGTCTCGTCCCGGCAGCGTGCATTACATCAGCGTGCAGGCGCAGGAAGCGGCAGGCCTCGAGCAGGCCGAGCAGGACGTGGCCGAGTTGCTGCGCGACCGCCACCGCATCACCGGCGACAAGCTCGATGACTTCGCCATCACCAACCTGGCCAGCATCGCCAAGACCGGTGCAGCCATCGGCACCGGCCTGTCCTTGGGCCTGGGCGTGATCGGCGCGATCTCGCTGCTGGTCGGTGGCATCGGCATCATGAACATCATGCTGGTCAGCGTCTCCGAGCGGGTGCGCGAAATCGGCATCCGCATGGCGATCGGCGCCAAGCCGCGCGACATCCTCTGGCAGTTCCTTGGCGAAGCGGTGCTGCTGTGTCTGGTCGGCGGCATGGTCGGGCTGGCTCTGGCCGCCTTGGGCGCCTGGGGCGTCAACTCCACCGGCAAGTTCGAAATGACGCTGGCCTTCAAACATATTCTGGTCGCGACCGGATTTGCCTGCGGAGTCGGTCTGTTCTTCGGCTATTACCCCGCCCGCCGCGCCTCCAAACTCCTCCCCATCGAATGCCTCCGACAGGACTGAGCCCGGACATAAACAGTCCCTGCGGACTGTTTATGCCTGGCGAAGGCCGATCCGCCTGCAAGCAGAGTGGCTGAGCCCGAGAACAGTCCCTGCGGACTGTTCATGACACGCGAAGGCCAGGCTGCCTGCAAGCAGGATGGCTGAGCCCGAGAACAGTCCCTGCGGACTGTTGATGACACCCGAACGCCAGGTTGACGCCTCAAATTGATGCCAATACAATAAATGCATTGATGCGATTCACATTCGACCGAGGCAAGGACGGCGCCAACATCGAAAAGCATGGAATTTCACTGGTCGATGCGCCGCTGGTTTTCAATGCCCCCAACAAGTTGACGCTGGAATCCGCCAAGACCAGCGAGGTCCGGATGATTGACATTGCATTGGTGGAAGCGGTGGGCGTGGTGCTGGTGCTGGTTTATGTGCTGCGCGACCCCGACGAGGTACGAGCTATCTCAATGCGTCGGGCATCCAAACAGGAAAGAACGCTGTATGTCAAAAACATCCGCTAAACCGAAGGCCACCGATTGGGCTCGTGTCAAGCATGAGGCTACCGCTGATGCGCCCATAGCCCACAACGCCGTCGATGGCCCTTACGACCCCAACGATGCCGCCGCCACGTCGGCCTACTGGCAGCAGGCAAGCGTCAAGCGCGGACGAGGCAGGCCAGCGGTCGCAGTGAAGCGCCCGACTCTGAATATGCGTATTGACCCGGACGTTCTGGACGCATTCAAGGCCACCGGGCCGGGTTGGCAAACCCGCATCAACGATGCATTGAAAAGCTGGGTGCAGACCCACAAAAAAGCACAAATCCAGCCCGACCGCTGAGCCTTGTCCAATTTGCAAAATTAAACCAACTAGGTTAATATTCAGTGATGGAGAAGGCGCGTCCCCATTGCAAGTTGTCGGTGGTCAAAAGGCTGACCGGTGAAGGCAAAGTTCGCGCCACAAAGTCAGCGTTGGTAGGCGCTGCGGCCATCGGGTTTGACATGCTCGCCATCGTCGACGTCGTCAAGGCTTTGGTCCCTTCGAATTTTACAAGAGCATGACCACGCATGGCGATCATCGGGTTTGGCAAGACCTGTATCGACCCCGCACCTCAGCCGGCGAAATCTATCTGAAGCTCACGGTTGTTGATGATGTGCTGATCGTGTCATTCAAGGAGCTATGAACATGAAATGCCCGGCCTGCGGTGGCGCAAAACTGGTGCCTGACACCCGAGACATGCCTTACAGCTACAAGGGAGAGTCGACCATCCTCCCGGCCGTGGTGGGTGAGTTTTGCCCTGCCTGTGATGAGGCCGTACTGGATCTGGCCGAGTCGGTTCGCACCAGCGCTTTGATGATGGCTTTCAACAAGCAAACCAACGCTGCGATCGTCGACCCGGAATTCATCTCGGGAATACGCAAGAAGCTCGCCCTCGACCAGCGCGAGGCGGCTGAAATTTTTGGCGGTGGCGTCAATGCGTTTTCGCGCTACGAGAATGGCAAAACCAAGCCTTCATTGGCCTTGGTAAAACTGCTCAGGCTGCTGGATCGCCACCCGGACCTCCTGGATGAGGTTCGCGCCGATTGAGGCATCCGTAGGCAGGCCAGAGCCAAGGTCGGGCCGGCAAGGCTCGAACCGGCAACAGTTCTACGCATGCTAAGGTCAGACCAACCCCCACAGCTTGCCAATCATCCTGGATTCGGCAATTGGCCCTGAACCATTCACCCAACCGGTCTGATGACGTCCATGAAGAATCATTTCCTCCCCGCCAGCGTCGCAACCTGCCATTGGGGCTGGTTCGATGCGCGACTGGCGCCGGTACTGCGGGTCGCCAGCGGCGATCGCTTGACCATCGACAGCGTCAGCGGCGGCCCCGATGCCTTACCGCCAGCGGGCTTTCATGTGCCGCCGGAACTGCTTGAAATCCACGCGCACAGCCCGCGCAATCTGCCCGGCCATATCCTGACCGGGCCGGTCCATGTCGAAGGGGCCGAACCTGGCGACATGCTCGAGGTCCGCATCATCGATGTGAAGCTGCGCCAGGACTGGGGCTACAACATGATCCGGCCGCTCGCCGGCACCTTGCCCGGCGAGTTCGATAGCAGCCGCCTGGTCAACATCCCGCTCGATGCCGAACGCATGACCGGCTTGATGCCCTGGGGGCTGCAGTTGCCGCTGCACCCGTTCTTCGGCGTCATGGGCGTGGCACCGCCGCCCAACTGGGGCCGTATCAACACCATCGTGCCGCGCGCCCATGGCGGTAATCTCGACAACAAGGAGCTCGGGCCGGGCAGTTCGCTTTATCTGCCGGTGCATGTGGCGGGCGCGCTGTTTTCCTGTGGCGACGGCCATGCGGCGCAGGGCGATGGCGAGGTCTGCACCACCGCGATCGAGACCGCCTTGCG
Source organism: Burkholderiales bacterium (assembly GCA_947446685.1). Classification (GTDB taxonomy): domain Bacteria; phylum Pseudomonadota; class Gammaproteobacteria; order Burkholderiales; family Burkholderiaceae_C; genus Paucibacter_A. The sequence goes on along the minus strand of CANFIC010000115.1, from coordinate 3,922 downwards.
AGGCGAGTTCGAACTGATCTTGCACAAGCGCCAGGGCGAAGCGCCGGCGCTGGCCTATCCGCGCGGCGAGACGCGAACCCACTGGATCACCATGGGCATGGACCCCGACCTCGACCAATGCCTGGCGATCGCCTTGCGCGACATGATCGCGCTGCTCGGCGAGCGCGGAGGGTTGTCACGCGAGGATGCTTATATGCTTTGCAGTCTGGCGGTTGACTTCCGCGTCACCCAGACCGTCAACACCCATCGCGGCGTGCACGCGATGCTGGCCAAGTCGCTGCTGGTTTGACCTGGGCCAGGAGCAAGGCCAAGTCGAACCCGTGACAGGGCGGCAAGGCCTGCTGAACAGGGTGTTGGACTTCAGGGCGGCGACATCCGCACGCCGGCCTTTTCAGCAATCTTGACGTAGATTCCCAGTTGCTCGTTCCAGAACTTGTCGAGTTCTTCAGGTGTCGAGCCAATCGGATTGGCGCCGAGGTTCTTCAACTTGGCCATGGTGTCCGGATCCCGCATCGCCTTCGCGGCAGCGGCGGCAATCTTGTCGACGATTGCCCTGGGGGTTCCCGGCGGCGCAAAGATGCCATTCCAGAACGGGACGTTGTAACCGGCCAGGCCGCTTTCGTTCATCGTCGGCACGCCGGGCAGCGCCGGTGACCGGGTCAAAGTCGTCACCGCCAGAGGGCGCAAGCTGCCCGCATTGATCTTGCCCGCGAAAGACGGAACCGCTGCAAACATCATGTGAGTCCGCCCGGCCAGCAGGTCAAGCTCCGCCGGACCTGTGCCCTTGTACGGCACATGCTGGATCTCGACACCCGCGTTCATCTTGTAAAGCTCGGCGGCCAGATGCAGGCCGGTTCCGACGCCGGACGATGCATAGCTGTAGAAATCGGGCTTGGCTTTGAGCAAGGCCGAGAATTCCGCCACCGTTTTTGCCGGCACGTCAGGGTGGACTGCCATCACCAGCGCGTAATCCGAAATCAACGAGATCGGTACGAAGGACATCGGGTCGTACTTCAGATTGGTATAGGTGGCGGCCAGCACCACGGCAGTCGACACCGAATGAAAAATCAGCGTGTAGCCATCCGAAGGCGCCTTGGCCACGGCCATCGAAGCGATCAGGCCGCCCGCACCGCCTTGGTTGTCGACAATGATGCGCTGGCCGAGTTCCTCGCTCATCTTCTGGCAGGTGATGCGGACAATTGCGTCAAACCCTGACCCGGCGGCAAAGGGCATGACCATCCGGATCGGGCGGTTGGGAAAGGTCGAACTGCTTGCGGTCTGCGCCTGCGGAGCCAGACTGCATACCGACAGGGCCAGCCCTGCCAGGCAGCTCTTGAAGAATTTCGTCATGCTTGCCCCCGTCTTCAGACTATTTCCAGACTGCCGTCACCACTCGCAAAAAGTTTTCGCCCAGAACCTTCTTGACCGTTGACTCGCTATGGCCATGGCGCAGCAGACCGGCGGTGAAGTTGACGAGATCCGACTTGTGCGAGAAGCCTTCGACGCGCCGGTTACCGTACTGCGCCCCACGCGTGATCTCAGGGTAAGACCAAGGCGTCGCCCAGTTGGCCTTGGTCTTGCCATCGAACATATCGGTGGCCACGGTCACATGGTCGTCACCGAGCAGATCGATCGCGTAGTCGAAATGCTCGAGGTAATCGTCAAGCGTCGGATGCCTGTCAGTGCGGATGAAGGGCGCATAGGGCGTGATGCCGATCGTGCCGCCCTTGCCCGCGACAGCGCGCATTTGCTCGTCGGTCACGCAGCGCGGGTTATCAGCCAGCGCGCGCACGGCCGAGTGGGAAACCACGATCGGCTGGGAAGAATGCCGGGCTGCATCGAGCGTGGTCTGGATGCCGACATGCGAGCAGTCAATCAGCACGCCGAGTCGGTTGCAATCGCGCACCACCTGGATGCCGAAATGGCTGAGGCCCTGGTTGGCAGGCTCCAGGCAACCATCGCCAATGGCGTTGCGTTCCATATAGGTCAGTTGCAGGACCCGCAGGCCCAGCTTGTGCAGCAGGCGCAGCCGGGTGCTGTCCTGCTGCAGGCAACTGCCGCTTTGCACGCCGAAAAACACGCCGAGCTGTCCCGCGGCCTTGGCCGCAAGCAGGTCGGCCGCTGTTTCGACATGGCGCACCTGCGGACTCATCTCGAAGTAAAGGAAGTTCTCGTACATCGCCCTGAGAACTTCATCGAAGGTGCCGTTGTAGGTGGGCTCGGACACCAGGCAGGCGTTCATGGCGCTCCAGCCATAGCCAAGCACCTTCTCTTCATAAGTACCCTCGGCAACATAAGGCGTGGGATGAACCACCGCCCCTCCCAGGCTGTCAATGACCATGGAATCCTGGATGATCCGCTGCGCATCTGCGAAAAAATCGCTCATGTCCGGGTTTCCTTCAGATTATCAGTTTTGGCGGTTTGAATCAATTTTAGGGCGCGCCATTCCATGCAGTCAAATACCAAGCGAGGGTGGCTCGATACTCAATCGGTATGGGTTTGCTGCCTGTCTTGAGGTCTGTTCTGCCCGAAACAGTTCAGCTCGACGCGAGCAAGGGCTGCAAAAAATCAGCATGACTTTCGGCGCGCTGTTCATAGCCCACCAAGCTCGCCGAGCGAGATCGGCTTGATCGGCGGACGCACTCTTTGGTAGCCCGCTTCACTGGCCGCCACACCACGTTCGGCGGCAATGATCTCGGTCGCTGTGATCCCACATTGCCGTCCCTGGCAGGGGCCCATTCCGCATCTTGTGAATGACTTCAACTGATTCGGCCCGAGGCAGCCAGACCTGACATGCTTGCGTATTTCCCCGGCTGTGACTTCTTCGCAGCGGCAGACTATGACCTCATCTGCCGGAATCCGGAACTCGGCTCTGGGCCGATACAGCGCGTCAAGAAAGGGCCGCGCTGCCGTCGCGCGGCGCAGATCGCGCAACAAGGCTGCGGCTTCACTCTCGAATTGCGCATCGGCATGACTGCCCCGCAGCGCTCGCAGCGCGGTCAGCGCGGCCACGCGGCCGCTCAGCCTGGAGGCCTCGGCACCGATGATGCCGGCACCATCTCCGGCAATGAAGATACCTGGCAAACCGATCAGTTCGCCACCAACTGAAGCCTGCGGCGTCCAGCAAAGCTGCACCGGATCCCAGACATGGCTGGCGCGCAATGACCAGGTGATCTGGGTATTCGGCACCACGCCCTGGTGCAACAAGAAGACCCGCGCTTCGACCCGGTGTTGCCGGTTGCCTGTGCGGAATTCGATCGCCTCGGCTGATTTGCCGCCTTCGATCCTCAGCTCCCGGGCGCCACTGAAAATCGGCACGCCGCTTCTATGCAACGCCGCTTTCAGGCTGAGGCCCTTGGCCAGCAAGCGCCACTGAATCATTGCAGCAGGCAACTTCGCCAGCGCCCGCAGATAGTCGTCCGCACTCGTCGTCTCGATGAAGGCCTTGATGGGAACACCGGCGCGCAGATATTGCCAGGCGAGCAGGTACAGCAGGGGTCCACAACCCGCAAGCACCACCGGATCGGCAGGCACGACATCGCCGGTCTTGAGCAGAATCTGTGCAGCACCGGCCGTCAGCACCCCAGGCAAGGTCCAACCGGGAATGGGGAAGGGCCGCTCCATGGCGCCGGTGCAAAGGATGACCTTGCCGGGTTCGATCATCCGGGACTGGCCCGCCTGCAGGTAATGGATCCGACCCTCTGGCGTGACCTGCCAGACCGCAGCGCCGTATTCATGGCGCGCGCCGCTGGCCTCGAAGTCGCGCGCCAACTCGCGGCCGGCAGCATAGTCAGGGCCCAGGACATCGCATCGCCCGGCCGTTGCCGATGTCACCGCGCGATAGATCTGCCCGCCCGGTGCGGCCTGTTCGTCGAGAACCACGACCGACCGACCCGCCGAGCGCGCGGTCAAGGCTGCAGCC
>CANFIC010000114.1 GCA_947446685.1 Burkholderiales bacterium | reverse complement strand
TGCGCCTGGCTTCGCGGCTGCAGACGCTGCGCTTTTATACGGCTGGCGAGTCGGCTTGCCCGGCGGGGCTGGCGACCGAATCGCAGCAGGTGTTCGCGCCGCTGGCCAACCGGCTGGGCCTGTGGCAGATCAAATGGGAGCTGGAGGATTTGTCCTTCCGTTTTTTGCAGCCGCAGGCTTACCGCGAAATCGCCGCCGCGCTGCATGAAACAAGGGTCGAGCGCGAGCAGGGCATCGAGTTGGCGCGCGCCGCGCTGCAGGCCGTTCTGGCACAGCAGGGTTTGGCCGCGCAGGTGCAGGGCCGGCCCAAGCATCTCTACAGCATCTACAAGAAGATGCAGGGCAAGCAACTGGCGCTGGCCAAAATCTTCGACCTGCGCGCGCTGCGCGTGATCGTGCCGACCGTGACCGATTGCTATGCGGTACTGAGCCTGCTGCATGAGCAATACCGGCCGGTGGCGGGCGAGTTCGACGATTACATCGCGCGGCCCAAACCGAACGGCTATCAGTCGCTGCATACAGTGGTGCAGGGCGCCGATGGCCGGGCGATGGAAGTGCAGATCCGCACTGCGGCGATGCACGAGCATGCCGAGCATGGCGTGGCCGCGCATTGGGCTTACAAGGAGGCCGGCGCGCGCGGGTACGCCGGCACCAGCGCGGCGGGCGACGCCGATGCGCAGATTGCCCAGGCGCGCAAAGCCGTGCTGCGCCAGTTGCTGGCCTGGGAGCGCGATTTTTCCGACGCACAGCCCGATGGTGAGCAAAAGCTGTTCGACGAGCGCATCTATGTGTTCACGCCGCAGGCGGCGGTGATCGAGCTCGCAGCGGGCTCCACGCCGATCGACTTTGCCTACGCCGTCCACACCGACCTCGGCCACCGCTGCCGCGGCGCCAAGGTCGACGGTGCGATGGTCTCGCTGAACACCCCGTTGCAGAGCGGCCAGACCGTCGAAGTGACGGCGCTGAAAGAGGGCGGGCCGTCGCTCGATTGGCTCAATGCCGATCTGGGTTTTCTGAAAAGCCAGCGTTCGCGCACCAAGGTCAGGGCCTGGTTCAATGCGCGCGAGATCGAGCAGACCGTTGCGCGCGGCCGCGAACTGGTTGAAAAGCTGCTGCAGCGCGAAGGCCGCACCGCGATCAGGCTCGAAGACCTGGCCGGGCGGCTCGGTTTCAAGAATGCCGAGGGGCTTTTTGAGGTGGTCGGCAAGGACGAATTTTCGCTGCGCAATATCGAGCAGTTGCTGCGTCCGCCGCCGCCGGTCAACGACAGCGATGAACTGCTGGCGCAGCGCCGCAGCCGCAGCTCGGCCAAGTCGGATGCCACGAGCGGCGGCGTGCTGGTGGTCGGCGTCGACTCGCTGCTGACCAATCTGGCGCGCTGCTGCCGGCCCGCGCCACCCGACCCGATCGGCGGCTATGTCACCCGCGGCAAGGGTGTGGCGATCCACCGCGCCGACTGCAGCAACTTCTGCCAGATGGCGCAGCGCACGCCCGAACGCGTCATCGCTGTCGCCTGGGGCGGCACGCGCGACGGCGCGGCCAAGGGCGCGCAATACCCGGTCGATGTGATCATCGAATCGAGCGACCGCCAAGGCCTGCTGCGCGACCTGCTGGAGGTGCTGGCCAAGGAAAAAATGAACGTCATCGCGGTCAACACCCAGTCGGTCAAGTTTGGCAAAGCCAGCAAGGGTGACACCGCCTGGATGAGCATCACGGTTGAAGTGGCAGATTCCGGGCGACTGGCGCAAGTCCTGCGCAGCCTCGCCCAAGTCAGTGGTGTTCGCAGTGCCCGCCGCCGCTGAGGCGGGTCAGTCAGCCCGCTTTCTCATGCTATAGTTCGGCCTCTTTAGGCGCGTAGCTCAGCTGGTTAGAGCACCACCTTGACATGGTGGGGGTCGTTGGTTCGAGTCCAATCGCGCCTACCAAATTTGGTAGGTAAAACAAGCACTTGGCGGAAACGCCCGGTGCTTTTTTTTCGTTGGTACCAAAAAAGTACCAAAAACCTAGCCCCGAAATTTGAGGATTTCAGCCTCGCTGGCTGCGCGCCGACGGGTCTTTGACCCAAAGCAGGCGCACATAGGCCGACCAAGGCAGAGGGAAGGCCGGTGACAGTGCCTTCGGTGCACCAGAATTCCGAGACGCTGTCGCGGAAATCGCGGAAATCGAAGAGAAGGTCGATTCGCCAGACACCGTCTCCGAAATCATTGGTGCCGCCAATTTCGCAGACGGTGTCTGCGAAATCTGTTCTGGCGGCCAGGCCAGATAGAAAAGGCGCATCTGTTCCAGGTTGCGTTCAGAAAATCCCCGCCCAAAACGCGTCGTTTAATCGATGGGCAAGCGCTTGAGCAGGGTCTGACCATAAGAGACCGTCATGCACGATGTCGCTGGTGACGCTGTGGTGCAAGGTGTAGGCCGTGGTGCCGTCCGGCAGCTGGGCCATTGCAGCGGTGGTCTTGATCGACCGCTTCCACGAATCCTTGTTCCATGCCTTGCCGTCGGCACGAGCGAGCACCTGATTGAAATCGACACCCTGTGCTTTGGCAACGTTGAGCAGGCGCGCACGGACGGATGCAGCGCCGTGTCGATTGGCGGGGTTCATCCGATGCTCTCCAGGTAGGGCCGCATCACGTTGGCCACGCGGCAAACCTTGGCGAAGCGCCAGATGTCATCGATGGATACCTTGGTGCGGGCCCGGGCGTCCTTGAGGGCCTCCAGCGCCACGTCCAAGCCGATCTTGTTGCGGTGCTTGAAGCAGTCCGCCACGGTCTTGGCCACGCCGTACACGCGGAGCTTGACGCCATCGCGTTCAACCTCCTCAACGCCTGCCGTGTAGGCTTCCCCGGTGAACTGCACCATCTTGATGGGCGGATAGTCGAACCGTGGGCCATGGCTGCCACGCGGCATGGCAATCCAGACCTGGCGCGGCAGTTGGGTCGTCAACTCGTGGAACTGCAGCGCTGAGAACAGGCAGAACACGGCTTGCGGCACCTTGGTAGCGACGGTCACCAGACTTTCATGCTCGGATCCCTGGGTGTGTGGCAGGCGGTACAGCCCGCGTCCGATCCGCTCCAGCAGGCCAGCGGCCGTCAAGCGCGTCAGGACGATCCGGGGCGCATTGATGGCATTCAGATCGCTGGCGCGCAGCAGCCCCTTCTGGCTGGCCAGACCGAGGACGCGCTGGGTGTGGGTGTCAGGGAGCATGGCTGGAGTATGTTCCATTTATTCGTCGAACACAATGGTTTGACGAAGAATAGGAACGCTTCAGCGATGGCAGCAGAGCTCGTCGATCTACAGCTGCAAAAAACGTAACGCACTGCGTGCGCTAGAGCATCCCTAAGTCTCGTCCTGGTCTGTCAGCGCCAGCCATGCGCCCGTGTTCACCAAGATCATGCTTGAACGCCTTCTGCGTGCGCATTGACTCAGCATATTTGCTACACGTGCTGACCCGTTGCCTTGCGTAAATTGCTGCCCGCCGCGAGCACCGATGGCATCAAACCTCGTCAGAGGAGAAGCGAAGGATTCACTTCGTCGTTAACAGCATCCGCGGCAGTCGCCGATCAAACGGCCAAGGCGAGCGGCAGAATCTCTTTTGCGATCATTTTTCCGCTACCAATTTCGGCCACGCGAAGCTCGTAAGCCGCTTGCAGATTCAGCCATCCCTTTGCCTCACTGCCGAAATAACGCTCCAGCCGCAGGGCAGTGTCAGCGGAAACCCCGCGTTCGCACTTCACGATTTCGCTGAGGCGCGAGTAGGGCACATGCAGGGCAAGCGCCACGGAGCGCACGCTGACACCCATGGGTTTGATGTAGTCCTCCATCAGGACTTCGCCCGGATGGACAGGGCGCATACCGTTCTTGAACATCTGGGCTCCTTTGGCCTGGTTGAGTGATTGCCCAGCACCGAGCTGGGCTGGGGTCAATGGGGATCTTCGATCAAAACTTCGCAGGGGCCGTTCGCTCCCCATTTGAATGTCAGCCTGCTTCTCGACGAATTTTTCGACGCTGACGACCAGGTCGCGCTCGATCGGGAAATGGGCCAGCGCCTCGACACGCACCATCCCACCGGAATTCCTCGGGCTACTTCAGCCAATTCAAGGGCCGATGTCGTTGCTGAAGCCTTGGGCGCGGACTTGGTCTTCGATGGCGTGGTAATCGTGCACGGTCAAGGCCTGGGCCACGATGTCCACGTCTTCGGTGATGCGGAGGCGGTAAGGCCGCTCTTGCTTCAACAGCAGGCCGGTGGCGCAGCCCCCGACAAAAATCACGCTGTTGCAATCGCATCAACAGCAAATCGAGAGGGCATATGCAATTTGCATGCTGCAGACGGATGACGGATGACAGTCGCGATTCGCGACGCACGGCATCTGGACCGATTTCAATGGTTTCCAAGTCAATGGGCACTTTCAGATTCTCCTTGGAAAAACATTTTTCCAAGTAAACGAACACCGCGGCCGAAGCCATGACCGACCTGCTGATGCTGCTTACGAGCGGGTCATGAATGGCTACAGTGAATTTTGGTAAGGCTCGCTCAAGAAGCGCGCACGCTGCGGCTTGGTTTGTGAGAGTTTTTACCCGTATGGGTGGCAGACAAAGGGTGCAATACTTGGCTTGAATTGGTTGAAATGCCGATTCGTTGTTTGATAAAACGAACGTTAAATTTTTCGCCAATTGCTTGCTGCTGTCGCGATGCTGCGGCGCCACTGTCTGTTTGGTCAGGTTTCAATGAGACTCGAAATGCCATTCCCTCAGATCAAGGTTTCACGTCGAACTGCGTGCAAGACGTTGCTGTTGTCTGCAGCCAGCCCGCTGCCAGTATTCGCAAAAAATAACTACCCGGAGCGACTGATTCGCCTGGTTGTCCCTTATGCGGCCGGTGGCGGCGTGGATTACATGGAGCGTCAGCTGGGGCTGCGACTTGCGCAAGCTTTTGGGCAATCCGTGATCATCGAAAATCGCACGGGCGCAGGCGGTACGGTGGGAACCAATCATGTCGCCAAGGCGCCGCCCGATGGCTACACCCTGCTCGGAATCGACAGCAGCTACACCGCTTTCCCCTCACTGTTTCGCAACCTGCCTTGGAACTTCGATAACGACCTGATTCCCATCACGACCTTTGCGATGACGCCGCAGGTCATGATGGTGCCGGCCGCTTCGCCGTACCAAAGCGTCGGTGAACTGATCGAAGCCGCGAAACGTTCGCCAGGCAAGTTGAACTTCGGCTCGGGCGGCCGCGGCAGTTCGCCTTCGATGGCCGCTGAACGCTTTTGCGTCGAAGCGGGCGTGACGATCACCGACATTCCCTACAAGGGGGGCTCGGAATCGCTGGTCGGTTTGCTCTCGGGGCAAGTCGACATGGTGATGACCTCGCCACCGACGGCATTGGGGCAGATGCGAGCCGGCATGGTTCGCCTGCTCGCGGTGTCGAGCGAAAAACGCAGTGCCGTCATGCCTGACGTGCCGACCTTTCGGGAGTCTGGTTTGCCCGGTTTCGTTTCGGCAAACTGGTTCGGTTTGATGGCACCGCGCGGGACGCCGCCCGAGGTGATTGCGCGCTTGCACGAGGAAGTGGTCAAACTGCTTCAATTGCCTGAAGTCCGCAAAATCTTGAACGATCAAGGGGCTGAACCGGGCGGCATTGCGCCCGATCGTTTCAGGGAGCAGGTCGTCAAGGAAGCGGCGATCTGGAAGTCGATCATGGCAAAAGCAGGAATTGCGGCTCAATGAAGGCACCACGGATAGTCGCGACGGATCTGTGGTTTCCCGAAGGGCCAATCTGGATGCCCGATGGCAGCTTGCTCGTCGTGGAAATCCGCCGCGGCACCCTGACCCGCATCGAACCCGATGGTCACAAGGAGATCGTCGCGGCGCCCGGCGGGGGCCCCAATGGCGCAGCCATCGGCCCGGACGGGGCTTGCTATCTATGCAATAACGGCGGCTTTCGCTGGACTCAGGCAGCCAGCGGGCGAATGGTCGTGTCGGGGCAGGCCGAGGACTATCGAGGTGGCCGCATCGAACGCGTCGATCTGCGCACCGGCCAGGTCGAGGTTCTCTACGACGCCATCGAGGGACGGGCGATCCGCGGTCCCAACGACCTGGTGTTCGATCATCACGGGGGGTTCTGGTTTACCGACCCGGGCAAGAATCGCCCGCGCGATCTGGACCACGGCAGCGTCTGTTATGCCAAGGCTGATGGTTCTTTCATCCGCGAGGTCATCTTTCCGATCAGCAAGCCCAATGGCATCGGCCTGTCGCCCGACGGCAAGACGCTTTACGTTGCCGAAACCGAAACCGCCAGGCTCTGGGCATGGGATGTGGTGGCGCCGGGTGAACTGAAGCTGCCGCCGGCCTCGCCGTCGACACACCACCATCTGGGTCGGTTGGTCTACGCCTCGCCGGTCTATCAGCGATTCGACTCGCTGAAGGTGCAGGCCGACGGCCGGATCTGTGTCGGCACATTGGCTCGCGGTGGTATCACCGTCAGCAATCCGGACGGCAGTGGTGCTGAATTCGTGCCCATCCCGGGCGACACCCAGATCACCAACCTCGCGTTCGGTGGGCCGACATTGACAAAAGCCTATGTGACGCTCAGTTGGGCAGGTCAGCTTGTCGAGCTTGATTGGCCCAGCCCCGGGCTTGCGCTGGCCTACGCGTAGGTATGCTCTGATGAGGAACGGACCCATGCGTTTGGCAATTCTGGACGACTATCACGGCATTGCGAAGACGATGGTGGCGTGGAACAGCATTCCCGGCCTGACCGTCGTGACCTTTCGTGACCATGTCGAAGACGCGGACGAACTCATCCATCGGCTCGACTCGTTCGACGCTGTCATGCGCATCCGTGAACGAACGGTGTTCACGCGAAACATCCTGGAGCGATTACCGCGCCTGAAACTGATTCTTGCAACCGGCATCCGCAACGCGAAAAGTCTCGACCTCGCTGCGGCCGATGCGCGTGGCATCGTCGTTTGCACGACTCATGCGCGCGCCGAGGTCACCGTCGAGATGACCTGGGCCTTGATTCTTGCGCTGTCGCGTCGCCTCATCGACGAGGTCGCATCGGTGCGGTCAGGCGGTTGGCAGCGCCATCTCGGGATTGGCCTGGCCGGCCGCACCTTGGGCGTGGTGGGCCTTGGCCATATCGGCCTGCCGGTGGCCGAGGTAGGGCGCGCATTTGGAATGAAGCTGCTGGCCTGGAGCCCGCACATGACGAGCGAGCGGGCAGCCAGGCATGGCGCAGAGGCCGTGGATAAAACCGCGCTGTTTGCCCGTTCGGATGTGGTGACGATTCACATGCCGCACACGGCGGCCACCACCCACATCATCGACGCGCATTGCATCGCTTCCATGCCAGCGCACGCCTACCTCGTCAACACATCGCGGCCTCAATTGGTCGACCAGGCGGCCCTGCTTGAGGCCTTGCAAAATCGCCGCATCGCGGGAGCCGGGTTGGACGTTTATGACATCGAACCGTTGCCACTTGATCATCCCTACCGCATGTTGTCCAACGTCGTGGCGACACCGCATATCGGCTTCGTGAGCGAAGAAAACATGCGGATTTTCTTCGAGGAATCGCTTGCCAATCTCGCCGCCTTCATGAGGGGCGAACCGATTCGTCAGATCACTGCTGCCGCGCCGTTCAGGCCTGACACCCATGTCGCCAAACTGGGCAGCGTGACTTTGTAGTGAGGCGTCGGCTGCGGGCTTGTTGGGGCGGATCTGGAGCAAGCAAGACCGGCGTGGCCGTCAAATATTTTTGAATTGGCAGGAAAGCAAAATGTTGAGAAAAATGGTTTCTTGACGCTTGCACCCGTCATGGCGCTGATGACCGGTTCTGTCTGGGGGCAGACGAGCCAGGTCCAAGCGACGGTTGCGCGAGCCAAGGCGCTGGAATTGGACACGCCCTATGTTCCACCGCCGGGAGAGCGATCGAGCATTACGCTTCCGGGTTTGCCAAGATCATGTGTTCGGCGGTGTTCGTGATCGGATTGGCCCCGGCCTTCGCTGCCGAAAGCGTTGGCTATTTCACGGCGCCCTACGCCGAACGAGCCAAGCGTGGCGTGCCTAATCTACAAACCGCGGTGTCATCGGCGTGACCATTGCTCGGCCACGCGAAGGAGACAAGTCTAGCAAGTGCTTGGTTCGCGGTAGGCTGCCCTGGGGCCAAATCAAGCGGTCAGTTTTTCGATGGCAGCCAGGAAAATCTTCGCATCAGAGACCATGGTCGCAACGTCTTCCCTTTCAACTGAATCACCACCGTAATCTGCCAATAGGCGCATCTCTTCAGCCCTTTTGAGCGATCGCCCCAAATCTCGAGACAGCGTCCCGTCTTTGACCAAGTGTTCGCTAAATGCGTTGATTAAGCCTCGATGGGTCTTAGCGAAATCTGCCTCTGTGCGACCTAGCTTCACCAAAAGTGCAGCGCGTGCGGCATCAAACATCGCGTAGTAAGCCCGATTGCAGGCGCCATCTGCATCGTTCAATTCGATCAAGCCTTGGGCCGATCGAAGTGCTTGATGGGCTTTGGTCATCAATGCGCTTGCTGCTCTGTTATTCGTCACAGTCGAATGCCTTCGCGGGCAATATTTTCGAGCAAGGCTGGATTTGAAAAACGTTCCGGATGGTCCCATTGATCCATCCATACGGGCAATGGAGAAATATTGATGCCCGTTTCCATCAGCACGTCAAATGCCAGATTCGCCATGGCCATCTTGGTTGGCACCAGTCGAGCATGTTCGCCCTCCAGCAACACGGCGACATCAGCATCACTGTCAACCCTGTGGGTACCTCTTGCGCGGCTGCCAAACACAATCGCCCCTCGAGGATGAAATTGCGCTTGCGCGACCTCCAAAAAGCGGCGAACTGCCTGCTCGGTTTGTGCATCGAGTGACGGTTTAAAAGGGCGCGTGTTAGTCATATTGCGGTGGCATATCTGGCTACGAGTTTACGGTCGAAAGAACTTTTTCTGCCATCTGTCCGTCAGATAGCTTTTTAAGTTCAGCAATCTTGAGCCCCAAAGACCCCTGCAATTCCTTTTGATCGTAATCGGAGATCAACTTCTTGTTTTGCCTTCAGGAGTCGATTTCTGATTTCGTCAGCCGAGCGGAATCCAACAAGGTACTGGGCTTCGTTTGCGGTGAGGGCTTTGACATGGGTGCACCTGATCAAGGTCTTGGGGGGTGTTCAGTAATGAACTGCCGCAGGGCAGCATTCACGCGGGTCTGCCAGCCTTTTCCGGTCGCCTTGAATGTTTCCAGTACATCAGCATCTAGGCGAATCGCTGTGAAGACCTTGGTCTCATCTGCCTTGGGGCGGCCGCGAGTGCGCTTCATGGCAACCAAGGCGGCATAGGCCTGAGGTGCCAATGCTTCGCTGGCAGGCTTGGCGCCTTTGTGCCAATCACTGCCGAGTTCACGCGCATCTGCATCAGCTTCAATGCCCGAATTAATAGCTGCGGTCTCGTCGGAGTTGGGAATGATCGTTCCTGGTTTAAGTTTCGGCATAGCTTTTCACCTCTCTTGGGTTGGCCCTGCGCAGGCTTATGACACGCACCGCATCGGTGCGAAGGCAGAAAACCATCACGTGCAAGCGGTCTCCGATATACCCTTTGGCTTCAAAGCGTGGCTCGGCATATTGTTCGCGCGTGTCCTCACGAACCACCGCAGATTCCCATTCAAAACCGTCGGCATCAGCCAGCGACAAACCATGCTTTTCGAAGTTGCTTTCGTCCTTGGCGGGATCGAATTCGAAGTCCATTTTATTTATTGTATAAACAAAAATAGTGCTGTCAAGTCTCCACAGCTATGCATGGCGACGCCCCAACAAAATACCCGACAGTGGCGCGCTTGGCCCTTCGACTCTGCGATCGCCGCTGCTTGGGCTGGTTTTTGCTGCGGCGTGGGCACGGGTGGCGCTTTGGGCAAGGGAATTTTGATGGGCTTCGCTCTGGCGCCTGTTGTTGGCGTTGGGTGTTGATCCCTGCTGTCGACGATGATCAAGCCTGCCAACAAGAACCCCGTTCACACCATGTCCAAAAAATCACTTCAATCCCTGTTCGCGCAGAAATCCTGGGCCAACAACGAGTTGTTCAATGCGCTGGCTCCGGTGGCTGCTGAACAGGGCGCGGAATCGGTTCACATGGCGATTCGGATGCTCAACCACATCTATGTTGTGGACCGGATCTTTCAGGCGCATTTGCTGGGCGAGCCGCATGGCTATGCAGCCACAAACACGCAAGCCACACCGGACCTGGGTGAGCTTCTATTTGCCGTCGCCGAGCTTGATGCCTGGTTTGAGGGCTACGCCGGCAATGTCACTGCGCAT
>CANFIC010000113.1 GCA_947446685.1 Burkholderiales bacterium | reverse complement strand
TGGCTCAGATTGTCAAACCGCGCACCGGCCTGCGCGCGGTCGATCAGGCTGCTGTGCGTATGCACGACGCCCTTCGGGTTGCCGGTCGTACCCGAGGTGAAAAACATCGCCGCAACATCCTCCGGGGCGCCGATCGCGACCTGCTTGTCGAAGAAGTCCGGCTGCGCCTTGGCATGCTCACGGCCGCTGGCGCAGAGTTGGTCGAGCGATGCCAGGCCGGTCTGCGCATAGCTGCGCAAGCCGCGCGGATCATCGAACCAAATATGTTGCAACTGCGGGCATTGGGCGCGCAGTTCGAGCATCTTGTCGACCTGCTCCTGGTCCTCGACCACGGCAAAAGCGATCTCGGCATTGTTGATGGGAAAGACAAATTCTGCCGCCACCGCGTCCTGATAAAGCGGCACCGGAATGGCTCCAAGCGACTGCGCAGCCAGCATGGCGGCGGACAGACGCGGCCGGTTTTCGCCCACGACAACGACATGCTGACCACGCTGCAAGCCGGCCTGCGCCAAGCCATGCGCGAGCTCGCGCACCAGCGCAGCCAGCTGACTCCAGCTCAAGGGCTGCCAGATGCCATATTCCTTCTCGCGCAATGCGGTCGCTGCAGGTCGCTGCGCTGCATGTTCAAGCAAGAGCCGGGGGAAAGTCGTCGCCACCTTGGAACCTCCTGTTCGATGCATTGCGCCCGGTATTCGGGCTTCATCGCATCAATACGGTGCAATACTAGACCTCACTTTGACGTCATGTTGTCGTTGCGACGACATTCCTAGGGACTACCCGGGGCGGACTTTCCCTGATTCACGGGTTAAATCGAGGCAGCCAGCGATGCATTCATCAACGACCCAGCCAAGCGCGTTGCGCCACCGTGCACGTGCAGCGACTGCCGCCGAGCTTGAGGTGATTCCCTGGCTGGCCCTGCTTGAACCTGCACAGCGACAAGAAGTTGTCGCCCGCCTGCAGGTCGCAGAAGCTGAAGTCGGCGAACGCGTTTGCCGCATCGGCCGGACCGCCAACCTGTGGTTCGGTGTCATCGACGGCCTGCTGAAGATGAGCAATGATGACTCGGGCAGCCAGGCGATCACCTTCACTGGTTTGCCGCCTGGCGGCTGGTTCGGCGAAGGCACCCTGCTCAAGCGCGAGGCCTACCGCTACAACGTCCAGGCCTTGCGCCGCAGCGTCGTGGCCGGGCTGCCGATCGAGATGTTTCACACCCTGCTCGAAACCAGCATTGGCTTCAACCATTTCATCCTGAAGCAATTGAACGAGCGCCTGGGCCAGTTCATTGCCGCGCGCGAAATCGACCGCATCTCGGATCCCGACCTGCGCGTCGCGCGCAACCTGGCGGCGCTCTTCAATCCGCAGCTTTTCCCCGGCGTCGGCAGCATGCTCAATATCACCCAGCAAGAGCTCGCCTATCTGGTCGGTCTGTCACGCCAACGCGTCAACCAGGCGCTCCATCATCTGGCAGCTTTAGGCTTGATCCGGATCGAATATGGCGGGCTGCGGGTGCTCGATCTCAGCCGCTTGCAGCGCTTCACGCCGGCATAAAACTTCCCCAAGAACCCGCTGTGCGGCCAGCCGGCGAGTCGTGATTTGGCATTCGCAAGTCATCGTCATATACTGTAATTAAATACAGTAATTTGACGGATTCCTCTTGCCATGACAACGCCCGCCGCACCACCCGACCCAGCGCCGCAGACAGCCACGCTGGAGAGCCTGCATGCCGGTCTATGGCGCGCCAGCAGCCTGGGTTCATGCAGCAGCGCCAGCCTGCCCAGCGGTTTTGCCGCACTCGATGCCTTGCTGCCCGGCGGCGGTTGGCCGACCCGCTGCCTGACCGAAATCATTGGCGACGATAGCGACTTGCTGGAATGGCGCTTGCTGGCTCCCGCGCTGGGCTCGCTGTTCGATGCATTGCCCCAAGCTGCACCCAAACGCCAGTCCAGCGTCAGCCGACCGCTGCTGCTGATCAATCCGCCACACCATCCGCATCTGCCCGGTCTGCAGGCCTGCGGGCTGCAAGCAAGGCAATTGGTCTGGGTTGCACCGGCAACAACGCAGCAGCAGCTCTGGGCCCTCGAACAGGCGATCAAATCGAATGCAGCTGCGGCCTTGCTGGCCTGGCTGCCGCAAGCCAGGCCCGAGCAGATCCGCCGGCTGCAATGCTGTGCACAGGGCTTTGATGCGCCGATCTTTCTGTTCCGCCCCTGGTCGGCCCAGCAGCAGGCATCGAGCGCGCCGCTGCGCTTGCTGTTGAAGCCGGCGGGCAATCATCTGCAACTGCAGATCCTGAAGCGCCGCGGTCCGGCCAGCGCCTTGCTGTTGAACCTTCCGGCAATGCCGGCAGGACTGGGCCGGGTCTTGACACCCGCGATGCTGGCAAGGGGCGAAGCCGGCCCGGCAAACCCGCCGATTGGCATCGCTTTGGAGCCGCCTCATGCATTGGCTCGCCTGCCTGCCTTCGCCCATTGACGACGGGCAGGCCCTGGCAAAGCTGCGGCTGCAGGCCCTGTCCTGGTGGGCGCTGCAGTTCACGCCCCGGGTCGCCCGACTGGAAGACGCGGTGCTGTTCGAAGTGCAGAGCTGCCTGCGCCTGTTTGGCGGCGCTGCGGCGCTGCATCAGCGCGTGCTGCAGCAGGCCGACGCCGCCGGCATGGATCTGCACGCCACCGCCTGGGCTCCAAGCAGCCTGGGCGCCCTGGCACTGGCGCGCTGCGGCATTGAAGACGGCATGTCGACACCACTCGAACCATTGCTCGATGCCCTGCCCCTGCATGCATTGAGCGCCGCACAGGAGCATCGCGCCATGTTGGCGCGGCTCGGCTGCCGCAACCTGGGCGATCTGCGCCGCCTGCCGCGCGCCGGCCTGGGCCGGCGTTTCGGCAAGGGCCTGGTGCAAGCGCTCGACCAGGCTTATGGCCAGGCGCCCGAGGTGCATCAATGGCTGCAGGCACCGGATGTCTTCGAGGCCAGGCTCGAGCTGCCGTTCCGGGTCGAGCAGTCAATCGCCTTGCTGCATTACGCGCGCCATCTGCTGGCGCAGCTCTGCGCCTGGCTGGCCGCACGCCACGCCGGCATCCAGCAACTCGAGCTGCATTGGCTGCATGACAGCATGCGCTCGCGCGAAGCCGGCAGCGGCGCTCACCTGACCCTGCACACCGCCAACAAAACGCGCGATTTCGGCCATCTCTCGCGTCTGCTGGCCGAACATCTGGCGCAGCTGACGCTGGCTGCACCGGTCGGCGAGATCAGCCTGAAAGCCGGCCAGATCCTGGCGCTGGAGGAATTGCCGCTGAGCCTGCTGCCGCAATCGCCCGACCAGGCCAATGAAGCGCTGCCGCAATTGCTCGAGCGCCTGGCATTGCGGCTCGGCAGCGACAAGGTGCGCGTCGGCCGGTTGCAGGAAGACCATCGACCCGAATGCATGCAGGTCTGGCAGGCCTGGCCCGGCACCGCGGCTGCGCCGCCGGCGCGCCACAGCGACTATCCGCAACCCAGCTGGCTGCTCGACCCGCCGCTGCGTCTGGAGGTGCGGCAAGACCAGCCGCAATACAGGGGCAAGCTGCAATTGCTGGCCGGGCCGCAGCGGATCGAAGGCGGCTGGTGGGACCTGGCTGAAAGCAGCGCCCAGCATCTGCAGCGCGATTATTTCGTCGCCTTGAGCGCACAAGCCGGTTTCCTGTGGATTTACCAGCAGCGGCTGGACCGCGACAAGCCGGGCTGGTTCCTGCACGGCATCTTCGCCTGAGCCCCATGGTCCCCGACTACGCCGAGCTGCATTGCTTGAGCAATTACAGTTTTTTGCGCGGCGCTTCGAATCCGTCCGAGCTGGTTTTGCGCGCTCATCAGCAGGGTTATGCCGCGCTGGCCTTGACCGATGAATGCTCGCTGGCCGGCATCGTGCGCGCCCATGTCGCAGCCAAGGCCTGCGGTCTGAAGCTGCTGATCGGCAGCGAATTCTGCGTCCTTGACGAGCAGGATCAGCCCTTGTTCAAGCTGCTGCTGCTGGCGCGTAATTTGAATGGCTACGGCAACCTATGCCAATTCATCACCGATCTGCGGCGTCTCTCGGGCAAAGGCAAATACAAGCTGAACCGGGCCCGGATCGACGCGGCTGCGCTGCAGGATTGCCTGGCCATCCTGCTGCTGCCGCGTGCGGCCGCTGATGCAGAACTGCTCGCTGCCGGCGATTGGCTGAACCGGCAGTTCGGTGGCCGCTGCTGGATTGGCGTCGAGTTGCTGCGCCAGCTCGGCGATGCGCTGTGGCTGCAGCGGCTGCGCGCGCTGTCGACCGCCACCGCCCTGCCCCTGGTCGCCAGCGGCGATGTCCATATGCATCTGCGTTCGCGCCAGGCGCTGCAGGATGTGATGACAGCCACCCGGCTGAACAAACCGTTGTCCGGATGCGGGCTGGACCTGCAGCCGAATGCCGAAGCCCATCTGCGCAGCCGGCTGCGGCTGGCGCAGCAATATCCGCCCGACCTGCTGGCGCAGACCCTCGTCGTGGCCTCGTTGTGCGACTTCTCGCTCGACGAAATCCGCTACCAATACCCGAGCGAGGTGGTTCCGGCCGGGATCACGCCCGCCGCCCATCTGCGGGCCCTGACGCTGGCCGGCATGGACAGGCGCTGGCCCGCTGGCGTCGATCCACGCTGGCGCGCGCAGATCGAGCATGAACTGGCCTTGATCAATGAGCTCGGCTATCAGCATTACTTCCTGACCGTGGCCGACATCGTGTCTTTTGCCCGCGGCCAGGGCATCCTCTGCCAGGGGCGCGGTTCTGCCGCCAACTCGGTGGTCTGCTTCTGCCTGCATATCACCGAGGTCGACCCGGCGCGCAGCGCCATGCTGTTCGAGCGTTTCATCAGCCGCGAGCGCAACGAGCCGCCCGACATCGACGTCGATTTCGAGCACCAGCGACGCGAGGAGGTGATCCAGTATCTGTACCGGAAATACGGCCGCGAACGCGCGGCGCTGACCGGCGTCGTCATCAGCTACCGGCCGCGCAGTGCGGTGCGCGACATCGGCCGCGCGCTCGGTCTGACTGACGCGGTGATCGAGCGGTTGGCACGCGACCATCAGAGCTGGAGCGATGAAGGTCTGCCGGAGTCGCGCTTGCAACAGTTGCCGGCCGAGCTGGGTTTGAGCGAATTGCAGCTGCGCCAAATGATCGTCCTGACCCGCCAGTTGCTGGGCATGCCGCGTCATCTGAGCCAGCATCCGGGCGGCTTCGTCCTGACGGCGGGGCCGCTGTCGCGCCTGGTGCCGATCGAGAACGCCGCCATGGCCGAGCGCACGGTGATCGAATGGGACAAGGACGACCTCGACGCGCTGGGGCTGCTGAAAGTCGATGTGCTGGCGCTGGGCATGCTCAGCGCCTTGCACCGGGCTTTCGATCTGATCAGCCTGATGCGCGGCAGCGAATTCGGCATCAAGGATGTGCCCGAAGGCGATGTCGCCACCTACGACATGATCTGCAAGGCCGATACCGTCGGCGTGTTCCAGATCGAATCGCGCGCACAGATGTCGATGCTGCCGCGCTTGCAGCCGCGCTGTTTTTACGACCTGGTGATCGAAGTCGCGATCGTGCGACCCGGCCCGATCGAAGGCGGCATGATCCACCCTTATCTGAAGAACCGGGCCAAGCAAGCCGCTGACATCGAATACCCCAGCGAAGCCTTGAAAGCCGCGCTCGAGCGCACCTGCGGCATCCCGATCTTCCAGGAACAAGTGATGCAGGTGGCGATGATCGCGGCCGGGTTTTCAGCTGGCGAAGCCGACCAGTTGCGGCGCGCGATGGCGGCCTGGAAGCGACCGGGCGAGCTGGCCCAGTTCCAGGAAAAAATCATGCAGGGCATGCGCGAGCGCGGCTACAAGGACGAATTTGCCGAAGCGATCTTCAGACAGATCAAGGGCTTTGCTTCCTACGGTTTCCCCGAATCTCATGCCGCCAGCTTTGCCCTGCTGACCTATGTGTCATGCTGGATCAAATGCCATGAACCGGCGGCTTTTTTGTGCGCGCTGCTGAATTCGCAGCCGCTGGGCTTTTACGCACCGAGCCAGTTGGTGCAGGATGCGCAGCGGCATCAGGTCGAGGTGCGTCCGGTCGAGGTCAACGCCAGCGGCGTGATGAGCCAGTTGGCGCAGCGCCCTGGTCACAAGCAAGCGGCTGTCAGGCTCGGCCTGCAGTTGATCGATGGTCTGGGCATGGCCGCCGCGCAACGCATCGTCAGCGCGCGATCCAGCGGCCGTTTCAGCGACGCGCAGGACCTGGCCTTGCGCGCCGGACTCGATCAGCAGGACATGCAGCAACTGGCGGCGGCCGATGCGCTGCGCTCGCTCGCCGGCCATCGCCGCCAGCAGGTCTGGCAGGCTTCGGGCTTGCGCGCGATGCCGGCGCTGCTGCGCGGTGCGGCTGGTGCTGAAGCAGCGCAAGACCTGGCGCCAGCCGCCGAGGGTGAAGAAGTCGTCTGGGACTATGCGGCCACCGGCCTGACGCTGCGCAGCCATCCGCTGAAACTGCTGCGGCCACAGCTCGCCAAGCGCGGCCTGATGAACGCCGAACAGCTGCTGGATTGGCCCGACGGCCGGACCGCCAAAGCCTGCGGCATCATCACCGTGCGCCAACGCCCTTCGACCGCCAAAGGCGTGCTCTTCCTCTCGCTGGAAGACGAAAGCGGCAGCGTGCAGGTGATCGTCTGGCCCGATGTCTATGCAGCCAACCGGCCCTTGATCCTGGCCGCCAGGCTGCTGGCCGTACAAGGCGTCTGGCAGCATCAGCAAGGTGTGCGCAACCTGCTGGCGCGCAGCTTCGAGGACCTGACGCCGCTGCTCGGGAGCTTGCAGATGGAAAGCCGGAATTTCAGGTGAGCGGAGCCGGTGAAGCCAAGAGGTCCGCACCCGACAAGCGCACCGGGATGCGCCTGCGGCCAAACCCAGGCTCGAAATGCGCCGCGAAGCGGCCGGCGATGCATGTGCCGCAATGCGGGCAGGCGCCCTGCTCGTTGAGCTCGTAATGCAGCAAGTCATACCAGTCGCGTTCGATCAGCGCGGCTTTGCAGCCAGGGCAGAAAGTCGTGCCGCCTTCGACATCGTGGACATTGCCGGTATAGACATGATGCAGGCCATTAGCCAGCGCAATCTGGCGCGCGCGCTGCAAGGTGGCGGCCGGCGTGGCCGGCACATCAAGCAGCTTGTAGTCGGGGTGGAAGGCGCTGAAATGCAGCGGCACATCGGGACCCAGCTCGGCGGCGACCCAACGCGTCAAAGCCTCCAGCTCGGCCTTGCTGTCGTTCAAACCCGGAATCAGCAGCGTGGTGATCTCGAGCCAGCAATCGGTTTCATGCTTGATCTGCTGCAAGGTGGCCAGCACGGGCGCCAGATGCGAGCCGGTCTGCTGCTGGTAGAACTCGTCGGTAAAGGCTTTCAGATCGACATTGGCGGCATCCATTTTGGCGAAGAACTCGCGCCCGGGCTCCGGGTGGATATAGCCGGCCGTCACCGCCACCGTCTTGAGCCCCAGCGCATGGCAGGCATCGGCCGTGTCGAGCGCATATTCGGCAAAGATGACCGGGTCGTTATAGGTGAAAGCCACGCTGGCAGCGCCCCTGACGCGCGCGGCCTCGGCAATCTGCTGCGGTGACGCCGCGTCCATCAGGCGGTCCATCTCGCGGCTCTTCGAAATGTCCCAGTTCTGGCAGAACTTGCAGGCCAGATTGCAACCGGCCGTGCCGAAGGAGAACACGCTGGAGCCGGGCAGGAAATGGTTCAGTGGTTTCTTCTCGATCGGGTCGATGCAAAACCCGGAGCTGCGGCCATAGGTCGTCAGCACCATGGCGTTGTCGATGCGCTGGCGCACGAAACATAAGCCGCGTTGACCCTCATGCAACCTGCAGTCACGCGGGCACAGATCGCATTGGATGCGGCCATCGGCAAGCGGGTGCCACCAGCGGGCGGGGTAGGCTTTGTTGTCCATCATTGGCCTCCATGAACGGCCTCGCTGAAGCTGCGCACCGGGTAGCGCGACAACTGCAGATCAGGGGCCCAGAAATCAGCGGGCAGACCGGCCTTGACCTTCAACGCCGCCATGAAGTCAGCGGCTTTGGGCAACTGCTGCCAGACCTGCGGCAGAAAAGTGGCATGGCGCCCCCGCCATTCAAGGATCACGCCCTCAATGCCAGGACGCAAGGCAGCCAGCGCCTCCGACTCGCTGCCAGCCTGCAGCGGCATGGCCGCATCGAGCAAGGAGACCTCGATCTGCATCCCCGGCCATTCCTCGGCTCGCAAGGGTGCAAAGCGGCTGTCATGGAAGGCCGCAGCCAGGGCATTGGCACGCACATCGTCGAGCAGCGGACGGCTCGCTTCGAGCCTGCCGACACAGCCACGCAATCTGCCTTGGCGGTCATGCAAAGAAACGAAGCTAGCCCCCGCTTGCTGCAGTTCGGCTGACTCTGCCGCTGCAGGCAACGCCTCGGGCCTGAGACCGAGCGCTACCTCGATCGCCTGGCGCGCTGCTGCCAGCAGCGAATTCCCCAGCGGTTCGAACTCGCCTGCCAAGGCATCGGGCGCCGGGTCGAAGGCCAACGCGCCATAGCCGACGACGCGACTGCGGTCGCCTGCAGGGCTATCGCCCGAATTGAGCAGCCCCAACAACCTTGGCCGCAATTGATGCCGGCGCGCCGCCAGCAAAGCACCATTCAATGGCGCGGCACCGCAGGCCTCTTCACCGCGCAGATCGGTGGCGAAGTTCAGGATGCGTTGCGCGGTCGCCGCATCGCTGCTCTGCGCCTGGGCATAGGGCAGGTAATGCGACAGGTCGGTGCTGATGACGATCAAGGTCTCATCCCCGCCCCAGAGGCTATCGAGCACGGCCGCCACCTCGGCAGCGCTGGCCTGGCCGACCACCAGAGGCACCAGCTTGAAACCATCGCCGAGAACCATCTGCAAGAAGGGCAGTTGCACCTCGAGCGAATGTTCCTGGGCATGCGGCCTGTCGGCCCAGACCATTTGTGGCAGCTTGGCCAGCCTGGCCAAGGCTTCAAGGTCGAGAGGAATCCGGCCCAGCGGCGTTTCGAAGGCATCAACCGTCGGGGCCGCAAGCCCGCGTATGCCCACGCGATGACCGGGGCCCAGCAGCAGCACAAGACTGATGCGACCTCGCCATGGGGCCAGTTGCGCAAAGGCCATTGCCGCCACGGCACCCGAATAGACATAGCCGGCATGCGGCACCACCAGCAGTTTGGGCGGATGGCTGGCGGCGCCAACCGGTCCCGCCTTGGGCAGGGCCGCAGCGCTCAGACCATGAGTCAATATCGCACGCAAAGCCGCCGGGTCGGCGGGATAAAAACTGCCGGCAACAGCCGCAGAACGGATCGAGGTCATGGCTTGAACTCCTTGGTTTGCGGAGGTTCACGCCAAGCCCGCCTGACCCGGATGAGTCAGATCAACCCGCAACCATTTTCCTGGTGCCGCAGCGACCGATCCGGCCGGACCGGGCTCCTATACTTTCAGGCTCCGGGCCTGCTGCAACTTCACCTCGCGAATTCTCAACTGCATGAACAAGGCTGATGCATCGACCCCGAATGACGGCAAGCCCGGCCGACTCCAGCGCTGGGCGCCCGGGCTGGCGATGCTGCTGCAGTACCAGCCAACCTGGTTGGTCAAGGACGTCATGGCCGGACTGGTACTGAGCGCTTTGCTGGTGCCGGTCGGCATCGGTTATGCGCAGGCCTCGGGCCTGCCCGGGATTCATGGCCTCTACGCGACCATCACCCCCTTGATCGTCTACGCGATCTTCGGCCCCAGCCGCATCATGGTGCTGGGCCCGGATTCGACCCTGGCCGCGCTGATCGCGGCCTTGATCCTGCCGATGGCTGCCGGCAATGTCGACCGCGCGATCGCGCTGGCCGGCATGCTGGCCCTGCTGTCGGGCGCCTGCTCCTTGCTGATCGGGCTGGCCCGGCTGGGCCTGATCGCTGATCTGCTGTCCAAACCGATACGCATCGGTTTCCTGAATGCGATTGCGCTGACGATCTCGATCGGTCAACTGCCCAAGCTGTTCGGCCTGACGATCAGTGGTGATGACTGGCTGGAAAGGACCCGGCAACTGCTTCAGGGCATCGCCGACGGCCGCAGCAATCCGGCGGCGCTGGCCTTGGGTGCAACCAGCCTGGCGCTGATCCTGCTGCTGCAGCGTTACCGGCCCCATTGGCCCGGCATCCTGCTTGCCGTTGGCTTGAGCAGCGGGGTCTCGGCAGCCTTCGATTTAAGCGGCACCGCGGGTCTGGCGGTACTCGGCAACTTGCCGCAAGGCCTGCCGGGATTGCGGATTCCCCAGCTCGCCCTGCATGACATCCTG
>CANFIC010000112.1 GCA_947446685.1 Burkholderiales bacterium | reverse complement strand
TGTCCTGCATGGCCTGGGCTTGTTTCATCAAGCCGGCGAGTTGACCCTTCATCATATTTTCAAGCTCCTAAATCGTTGTTTGAGTTTTGATCGATCCAGGCACGATACGCGCTGTCTTGAACTGACTGAGCAGCGCTTGTGCCAATGGATCTTCGATGACAATTTTTTCAATCGCGCGTTGCCGCAACTGCGTCTGTGCGGACTCGCGCATTGCCGGCGAATCCTGCGCCACGCCGGCCACCAATTCGAGCTGGACCTCACGCTGCAAGGCCTCGGCCAAGGCCGCCTGCAACTTGTCTTTCAAGGCCGGCTGACGCAAAGACTCGCGTTCCACTCGCAGACGCCACAGCAGAGTATCGCCCTGCTCCTCGATGGCTATGCATTCGGCCCGCATGGCCAGTTCACGGGTCAGCGCGGTCAGGCCAAGCGTTGCGATCTGCTCAGCCCAACGCAGGCCCAGCGGCGTTGGCGTCCAGACCAGGTCGGCACCCGCGGTGGACTGGTAGCCTTCAGATTCGGAAGTGGGCTCGCCAGCACCGGCAACTTCGGCCATTGGCAAGGCACCGTCATCTTCCGGGGGGGCGTCAAGCCAGGGTGGCAAATCTTCTGAAACTGACAAAGCTACCGGAGCGGTTGGCGCAGACCGCGGTTTCAGTCGTGCACTATGCCCGTTTGATTCAGCGGCGGCCGGCGCTGCCGTCGTCGGCATAGGCTCCGCTGGCGGTGCCACGACGACCGCTGGCTCTGCGACCCGCAGCGGTAGCACAGCGCTCGCTACCTTGGGCTGCAACAGCGGTGCCGAGACCGGCAACCTGGCTGCAGCTGCAGTCGCAGCCAAGGGTTTCTTGTCCTGTCGGGCTGCACCTGCGGGACGGAAGCTGAGCATGCGCAGCAGCACCATCAGCAAGCCCGCATATTCGTCCGGTGCCAACGAAAGCTCCTGCCGGCCATGCAAGGCCATGCTGTAGAGCAACTGGATTTCATCGGCCGGCAGCAGCCCGGCCAGACGCAGCGCCTCAACTGTGTCGGGATCCTGTTCGTCCATCGCCCCGGGAGCGACCTGGGCCACAGCCATCAACTGCAGCAGGCCTGCCAGATCTTCCAGCGTGCCAGCTGCCGAAAGACCCAGGCTGCGCAGTCCATCAGCAAGGGCAACGACATCCGAGCCACTCGCAGCGATCAGCGCGTCGAGAATCGCCACGACATGACCACGATCGACGGTGCCCAACATCTGGCGCACGCCGGCTTCGGTCAGCACACCGGCGCCAAATGCGATCGCCTGATCGGTCAGCGACAAGGCATCGCGCATCGAACCTCGCGCCGCACGCGACAGCAGGCGCAGCGCGCCGGCATCGGTCGTCACCGCTTCAGCTTGCAACACTGTCGTCAGATGAGCAAGCACCGTTTGCGGCGCCATCGGTCGCAGATTGAACTGCAGGCAACGCGACAGGACGGTGACCGGCACCTTCTGCGGATCCGTCGTGGCGAGCACGAATTTAAGGTAATCAGGCGGCTCTTCCAGCGTCTTCAACATCGCATTGAAGGCGGTGTTGGACAGCATATGGACTTCGTCGATCATGTAGACCTTGAAGCGGCCGAGTACCGGCTTGTAGACCGATTGATCGAGCAACTGCGAAATCTCCTCGACACCCCGGTTCGATGCGGCGTCCAGTTCGATGTAGTCGACGAAACGGCCGGCATCAATGTCCCGGCAGGCGTCGCAAACTCCGCAGGGCGTCGCTGTGATCGTGCCCTTGCCATCGGCGCCGGTGCAATTCAGGCTCTTGGCCAGAATCCGCGACACGGTGGTCTTGCCGACGCCGCGTGTGCCTGTGAACAGATAGGCATGATGCAAGCGCTGCTGGGTCAGGGCATTGGCCAGCGCCTGCACGACATGTTCCTGCCCGACCAGCTCTTCAAAATTGTGCGGGCGGTATTTGCGCGCAAGGACCAGATAACTCATGGGACGACATTCTACGGTCGCGCCACCTTGCCTGGATGTCAGGAGATTTCCGCAGCGGCAGCCCTGGCCAAACCGGATAGCCCGACCTTGTGACCGATAATCTCGCCCCATGAGCACCCATGCACCCTCTTCCTCCGACACCCTCAGCTACGAACAGGCCGGCGTCAATTACGACCTGATCGATCCCTTGAAGATTTCCGCACAGCGCGCTGCTGCCGCCACCGGTGTGCATCTGCAATCCCATGGCTTCAGCGAGGTGCTGGCCTCGCGCGGCGAGTCGGCTTATGTCGTCGACATCGGCCCTTTCTACATGGCCACCATCGTCGAATGCCTGGGCACCAAGACCCTGGTCGCTGATGAGATGCGCCAATTGACCGGCAAAAGCTATTACGCCGGCATCGCCCAGGACACGATCGCGATGGCCATCAATGACCTGATCACCGTCGGCGCCACGCCGCTGGTGGTGCAGGCCTATTGGGCTGCAGGCGGTTCGGACTGGTTCAGTGACAAGCAGCGCGCACAAACCCTGGTCGACGGCTGGAAGAGTGCATGTGATGCTTGCTCGGTCGCCTGGGGCGGCGGCGAAACGCCGGCCCTGGCCGGCATCGTCGAGAGCGGGCGGATCGACCTGGCAGCATCTTGCACCGGCCTGATCAACCCAAAATCGAGACTCTCGGTGGGCGACCGCCTAGGTGTGGGTGACGCCATTGTGCTGCTGGCCTCCAGCGGCATCCATGCCAACGGCCTGAGTCTGGCGCGGAAATTGACCGAGCGCCTGCCGCAGGGTTATCTGACCGAGGTGGCGCCGGGCTTGACTTTCGGCGACGCCTTGCTGGCGCCGACGACCTTGTACTCGCCGGTGACCGAGGCGCTGTTCAAGGCCGGTATCTCGCCGCATTACTGCGCCAATATCACCGGACATGGCTGGCGCAAGCTGCTGCGCCACCCGGGACAATTCACCTATCGCATCCACCAGGTGCCGCCGGTCACCGCAGTGCTGCGCTTCATCCAGGAACATGCCAAGCAGGACGATCGTGAGGCCTATTCAACGCTGAACATGGGCGCGGGTTTTGCGATCTTCGTGCCCGCGGATCAAGCCCAGGCGACAGTCGATGTCGCCAAGGCTTGCGGTATCGACGCCATCATTGCCGGGCAGATCGAAGCCGGACCGAAACAGTTGCTGATTGACCCACTGAACATCCGTTTCAGTGATGAGGATTTGCAACTTCGATAGTTTGGGCGCAAGCCCGGAAACGGGGCTTCGCATACAATCAACCCTGACGGGCCTCCTCGCATGGAAGCGCGGCGAATCGGGTCAGGTCGGGAACGAAGCAGCCCCAACCGTTGCAACCAGTGCCGGGGCAAGGCTCGTCAACCCCAACAAGTGCAATGCCTCCAGCTCGCAAGGTCTGGAGGCATTTTTTGCGTCTGATTGGCGATCGTGAATGAGTCCCGGGTGATTCAATTGCCGAGTTGCGCCCAGACTTTTTCCAGGCGCTTGACGCTGACCGGTTGGGGCGTGCGCAATTCCTGGGCAAACAGGCTGACCCGCAGTTCTTCCAGTTGCCAGCGAAATTCGTCCAGCCGGCTGTCGACAATGCCCTTGCGCTCGGCCAGACGGCGCAAAAAGCGCTGCTCGAGCGGCTTCAACTCAGCCATGCGTTGCGCATCGCGCTCCGGATCAGCGCGCAACTTTTCCAGCCTTGCCGTGATGGCCTTCAGATAGCGCGGCAGATGTTGCATTTGAGCCCAGGAGGTCGCAGCCACCAGTTGCTTGGGACATAAGCGCTGCATCTGCATGGCGATGTCTTCAGCCACATCCTTCGGTGCCCTGGCATCCTTCAGCTTGCGCGCAGCAGCGCTGAATTCAAGCAGAACCACATAGGTCTGGCGCGCCACTTCCTGAGCGATCAGGTTCAGTCTGGCGCGACCCGCTTCGATGCGAGCCTTGAAGCTGGATTCATCGTTGGGCAGGGGGTCGACCAGAAACGCCCGGTCCATTGCCAGACCGATGATCTGATCGCGCAAGTCCTCGGCGCTACCCAGGGCCATGTAAAGCACCGACATTTTCTGTAGATCGGGAATGTTTTTTTCCAGGTATTTCAGTGGATCCTTCAGTTGCAGCGCGACCAGTCGACGCAAGCCGAGACGATGCCTGGCAGCCGCCAGATCGGGCAGATCGAAGACCTCGATCTCGACATGACTGACGCGGTCGATCAGCGCGGGGAAACCGATCAGGCTTTGCGCACCGCGGGCAATTTCCATCAGCTCGGGCAATTCACCGAAGGTCCAGGCGGTATAAGTCTTGGCCGATTCACGCGCCGGCGCAGCTTGTTTGTTGAGCACCTCAGCGCGAATTCCCCCCTGAGCCAATGGTGCCGGCTGCAGGGCTGCGGCCGGCAGACGCAAGGCTGCCAGCGCCTGGAAAGCATTGCGCGCCAGACCTCCCAGCTCGGCTTTCAACGCGGCCAGATTGCGCCCCAAACCAAGCTGTCGGCCATGTTCATCGACCACGCAAAAGTTCATGAATTGATGCGGTTGCAGTTGCTCGAGCTTGAAGTCGTTGCGTTGCACCGCGATCTGGCTGCGGTCCTTGACCGATTTCAGCAACACTTCGATCAGGCTGCCCTGCCCGAATTCATTCAGCTGCGCGAACTCGGCCACGTAAGCTGGCAGCGGCATCAGCCGGGTACGCGGTCGCTGGTGCAGGCTTTTCACCAAGGCCATCACCTTGGTCTCGAGCATGCCCGGCACCAGCCATTCGCAGCGCTCTTCGTTGACCTGGTTCAGGGCATAGATCGGCAGCGTCACGGTCAAGCCATCGCGCGCGTCGCCGGGTTCGTGCAGATAGCTGACATTGCAGTCGACGCCGCCCAAGCGGATGGTCTTCGGAAAGGCGTTGCTGGTGATACCGGCGGCCTCATGACGCATCAACTCGTCGCGACTCAACTGCAACAACTTCGGCTCGGCGCGGGCCGCGTGACGGTACCAACGCTCGAGCGTCGCGCCCGAACAGACCTCAACCGGCAGCAAACTGTCGTAGAAAGCGTAGATCAATTCATCGTCGACCAGCACGTCCTGGCGGCGCGACTTGTGCTCGAGCTCTTCGACTTTGGCGATCTGCTTCTGGTTATGCGCCAGGAATGGCAGCCTTGTTTCCCATTCCCCATTCACCAGCGCTTCGCGAATGAAGATCGCGCGCGCCGCAATCGGGTCGACATTGCCGAAATTGACGCGCCGGTTGCTGTAGATGACGATGCCGTACAGCGTGGCCCGCTCGAGCGCAATCACTTCGGCGGCCTTCTTTTCCCAATGCGGTTCTTGCATTTGGGTCTTGATCAGATGTCCGGCAATGCCAGGCAGCCATTGTGGCTCGATGGCCGCAATGCCGCGGCCGAACAGCCTTGTGGTGTCGACCAGTTCGGCTGCGACGATCCAGCGCCCCGGCTTCTTGCTCAGGTGCACGCCTGGATGGCGCCAGAACTTGATGCCGCGGGCACCCAGGTACCACTCATCGTCTTCGCTCTTGCATCCGAGATTGCCCAGCAGCCCGGCCAGCATCGACAGATGCAGTTGTTCATAGGTGGCGGCGGCGCCGTTCAGCCGCCAGCCATGTTCGGCCACGACGGTGTGTAGTTGAGTATGAATGTCGCGCCATTCACGCACCCGACGCACGCTGACGAAGTTTTCGCGCAACAGTTGTTCGTAACGGCGATTGCTGAGCTTGTGCTCGCCATGGCCGCCACGCGCCTCCTCGAGCCATTTCCACAGCTTCAGATAGCCGCTGAATTCCGACTTCTCATCATCGAATTTCTTGTGCTTTTCATCGGCGGCCTGCTGCTGATCCATCGGCCGGTCGCGTACATCCTGACCACTCAAGGCGCTGGCGATGATCAGGACTTCGGTCAGGGCCTCACGGCTGCGCGCCTCCAGAATCATCCGGCCGACGCGCGGATCCAGTGGCAGCTTGGACAGCTCCCGCCCCATCGGCGTCAAGTCATTGGCCTCGTCGACGGCGCCGAGTTCGTTCAGCAACTGATAGCCGTCGGCAACGGCTTTGCGTGGCGGCGGCTCGATGAACGGGAAATCGTCGACCTGGCCCAGACCCAGCGACTTCATCCGCAGAATCACGCCAGCAAGAGATGAACGCAGGATTTCAGGGTCGGTGAAGCGCGGGCGGGCGAGGAAATCCTTCTCGTCATACAAGCGGATGCAGATGCCGTTGGCGACCCGGCCGCAGCGACCGGCGCGCTGGTTGGCGGCTGCCTGGCTGATCGGTTCGATCTGCAACTGTTCGACCTTGTTGCGATAGCTGTAGCGTTTGACGCGAGCCATCCCGGGATCGATCACATAGCGAATGCCAGGCACCGTCAAGGAAGTTTCAGCCACATTGGTCGCCAGCACGATGCGGCGCGCGCCATGCGGCTCGAAGATCTTGTCCTGCTCCTGCGGGGAAAGCCTGGCAAACAGCGGCAACACATCGACACCGGGCGGGTGGTGCTTGCGCAGGTGATCAGCAGCTTCGCGGATCTCGCGCTCGCCGGGTAAAAACACCAGTACATCGCCTCCGCCGTCGCGCCAGAGTTCGTCGATTGCGTCGCCAATCGCATGGTTCAGGTCATATTCACGGCTTTCCTCGAAGGGCCGGTAGCGCTGCTCGACCGGGAACAGCCGCCCCGACACGGTCAATACCGGCGCAGGGCCATCCGGGCCGGCGAAATGATTGGCAAAGCGCTCCGCATCGATCGTGGCCGAGGTCACGATGACCTTCAGATCGCGGCGCTTTTTCAGCACCTCGCGCAGGTACCCGAGCAGGAAGTCGATATTCAGACTGCGCTCATGGGCCTCGTCAATGATCAGCGTGTCATAGGCCTGCAGCAGCGGATCGGTCTGGGTTTCAGCCAGCAAGATGCCGTCGGTCATCAGCTTGACCGAGGCTCCGGGGGAGAGCCGGTCCTGGAAGCGCACCTTGAAGCCGACCACCTCCCCCAGCGGCGTCTTCAACTCTTCGGCGATGCGCTTGGCCACACTGCTGGCGGCAATCCGGCGCGGCTGGGTATGACCGATCAGGCGCCCGCTGTTGGCACGACCACGGCCCAATGCCAAGGCAATCTTGGGCAACTGGGTGGTCTTGCCCGAACCAGTCTCACCACAAACGATGATGACCTGATGTTGTTCGAGCGCACGCGCAATATCCTCTCGCCGGCCGGAAACCGGCAGAGCTTCGGGGAAAGTGATGACAGGCAGCGGGTTGGCGACGATTGCCTGGCGACGCGGTGCCTTGGTTGGGGTGGGCGAGGATGAGTTCACGAGCCGAGGATTATCCGCGCCCGGCGCGTCATTCGTTTCTAGGCAGATAAGTAATGATGTTGACCGATGCGCCTTGCGGGTCACGAATGCAGGCCATGCGTCCGACTTTGGGAATATCCATGGCCGGCATCTGCACCGTCCCGCCGAGCGCCTGGCATCGGGCCAGCGCCGTGTCGACATCATCGACGGTGACATAGCAGTTCCAGGCAGACGCCATAGGCTGGGCCGGATCAGGCCAAGCCATCATGCCAGCCACGGCGGTTTCGCCGACCTTGACGACCAGGTATTGGCCACCAGGCAGATCCATATGATCGAAGCTCCAGCCGAACAAGGGGCCATAGAACAAGGCCGCTTGACCTGGATCGGCAGTCATCAGTTCGGACCAACTGAAGGCGCCATGTGTCTTGAATGCATCCATCTCTGTCTCCTTGAAAAATTGAAACCTTGATGCTGCTGGCGCGCCAGACGGCCATCAATCCCTTGCTTCATCGGCCATAGAAGACAGGCTGCGGCACAATTGAGCCCATGAGTCTCGTCTTCCCCCATACCTTCGTGCCCTGGTTCCGCTCGGTAGCGCCCTATATCCACGCCTACCGGGGTGAGACCTTTGTGGTGGGGATGCCGGGCGAACTGGTCGCTGCAGGCAAGCTGAATGCGTTCGTGCAGGACCTTTCGATCCTGCACGCGATGGGCATCAAGATCGTGCTGGTGCATGGTTTCCGGCCGCAGGTCAATGAACAGCTGGCGGCCAAAGGACAGACCCCGCAGTACAGCCATGGTCAACGCATTACCGACGAACTGGCGCTCGACTCTGCCCAGGAAGCCGCCGGGCAGTTGCGCTTCCAGATCGAGGCGGCGTTTTCGCAAGGTTTGCCAAATACGCCGATGGCCAATGCCACCGTGCGCGTGGTGTCAGGCAATTTCCTCACAGCCCGTCCTGTGGGTATCGTCGACGGAGTCGATTTCCAGCATAGCGGTGTGGTTCGCAAGGTCGACGCAGCGGCCATACAACGCGCCATCGACAGCGGCGCCGTGGTGCTGTTGTCACCGTTTGGTTTCTCGCCTACCGGTGAAGCATTCAATCTGACGATGGAAGATGTCGCGACCAATACGGCGATCGCCTTGCAGGCCGATAAGTTGCTGTTCGTCTGCGAAATCGCCGGTGTGCGCGAAGACCCTGCCGACCCGGAAAGCGCCATCGACACCGAATTGGCGCTGGCCGATGCCGAACGGATGCTGGCCAGTCTTTCCGACCCGGTGCAACCAACCGAGATCGCGTTCTACCTGCGCCATTGCGTCAGGGCCTGCCAGGCCGGTGTCGAACGCTCGCATATCTTGCCCTTCGCTGTCGACGGCGCCCTACTGCAGGAGGTCTATACCCACGACGGCATCGGCACGATGGTGGTCGATGAAAAGCTGGAAAGCCTGCGCGAGGCCAGTTCGGACGACATCGGCGGCATCATCACGTTGATCGAACCGCTCGAACGTGATGGCACGCTGGTCAAGCGCAGCCGCACCGAAATCGAACGCGACATCGATCTCTATACCGTCATCGAACATGACGGCGTGATCTTCGGCTGTGCGGCGCTCTACCCCTATGTCGAAGCGCGCACCGGCGAGATGGCCGCGTTGACGGTATCGCCCGCAGTACAGGGACAGGGCGATGGCGACCGGATCCTCAAGCGCATCGAGCAAAATGCCCGCGCCCAGGGTTTGTCAAGCATTTTCGTATTGACCACGCGGACCAAGCATTGGTTCATCAAACGGGGTTTCAATCCGGTTGACCCGGAATGGCTGCCCGAAGAGCGCAAGCGCAAATACAACTGGGACCGGCGCGCTCAGGTGCTGGTCAAGAAACTCGTCTGAAGCCGATATTTCGCCGGCACGCAAAATTGTGTGCCATTCAATGTTTTGTCATGAGGAACGACTATGGCCCGCTTGGTGCAATGTGTTTATTTGAAAAAAGAAGGCGAAGGCATGGACTTCGCACCGTATCCAGGAGAGTTGGGCAAACGGATCTATCAGGGCGTTTGCAAGGAAGCCTGGGCTGCCTGGATGAAGCACCAGACGATGCTGGTCAATGAAAACCGCCTGAACCTCGCCGATCTACGTTCCCGCCAATACCTCGCCCGCCAGATGGAGCAGTTCTTCTTCGGCACCGGGGCCGAAGCGGTGGCGGGTTATGTTCCGCCGGCGGTGTGAGCGAAGCCAGGCAAAGAAATGCGGCGCAAGCTCATTTGGGCTTTGCACTCGTGAGACTGCACCAACAGTTTTTCTGGGCCGAAGCGGTGGCGGGTTATGTACGGCACGGACTGAGCGAAAGCCAACTGATTTCACTTTGCGCTAAGTCAAATTGATAACGCGGAATCTGAAGATTAATATGCTGGCCCGGTCCCATCGGCAAGACAAGCGGATTGACGGCACAGAACAACAGCAGAATGATCATTAGCTGATATTTCTTTGCTTGATTATAAAGACCATGTATATAATGAAACTCGCCGGTATTCGGTTGGACTCCAAACCTAGCGAGGATTTTAAAAATGTCAGCTCTAAAAGATCTACTGGCCCAACGGGCCGCGCTTGACCAGCAAATCAGCCACACCAAGGATCGCGAGCGCGCAGAAGCGGTTGCCAAAGTCAAATCGTTAATGTCCGACTATGGCTTGACTGTCGCTGATCTGAGTTCCCGCACGCCCAAGGCAGCCAAGACTTCAAAAGTTGCTGCAAAGTATCGCAATCAAGCCACGAATGAAACCTGGAGCGGTCGCGGGCTGCAACCCAAATGGTTGAAAGCTGCGATTGCCAGCGGTGCAAAAATAGAAGATTTTCACGTTTGAGGATAAGCCGTCCGGGTTGGACGGTTTGGAAAACTCAAGGGCTACTGCGCGTTGCAGTAGCCCTTTTGCATTTCAGACATTACCCTTGTCCATGAACAGCCTGTATCATCGAAAGCTTGACCATAGGTTTTAGGGTGGGCGGCCTCAAATCTGAAGCGCAACACCTCGTTCTTGGTAAGGTGCCCGAATGCAAACCAAGTCGACCTACCTTCAACTACAGCCTGAGGAACGCATGACGATTGCGAGCATGAAACAGACCGGATCAAGCGTAAGGGCGACTGCT
>CANFIC010000111.1 GCA_947446685.1 Burkholderiales bacterium | reverse complement strand
TGTGTTCAACAACAACGGCATCTACAAGGGCACTGATGTCAACAAGCTCGGCGGCGATGTCGCGCCGACCGTGTTCGTCAAGAACGCACGCTATGACATGATGATGCAGGCCTTCGGCGGCGTCGGCGTGCATGCGACGACTCCGGCAGAATTGCGGGCGGCCATGGAAGAGGCGATCAAGTCGGGTCAACCGACGCTGATCAACGCCGTCATCGATGAGACCGCCGGCACCGAAAGCGGCCGCATCACCAGTTTGAACCCGCAAAGCGGTGCCAAGAAGAAGTAATCCAGTTAACCCATTGACAAGGAAAGACCCACCATGAACAAGCCCCTCAACGGTATCAAGATCATCGACTTCACCCATGTGCAAGCCGGCCCGGCCTGCACGCAACTGCTGGCCTGGTTCGGCGCCGACGTGATCAAGGTCGAACGCCCGGGCGCCGGCGATGTGACGCGCAGCCAGTTGCGCGACATCCCCGATGTCGACGCACTCTACTTCACCATGCTCAACAGCAACAAGCGCTCGCTGACGCTTGACACCAAGAAGCCTGAAGGCAAGGCTGTGCTGGAAAAGCTGATCAAGGAATCCGATGTGCTGGTCGAGAACTTCGGCCCCGGCGCGCTCGATCGCATGGGCTTCACCTGGGAACGCATCCAGGAACTGAACCCCAAGATGATCCTGGCTTCGGTCAAGGGCTTCAGCGACGGCCATGAATACGAAGACCTGAAGGTCTACGAAAACGTGGCCCAATGCGCTGGCGGCGCAGCCTCCACCACCGGTTGGTGGAAGGGTGAGGAATCGGGTCCGATGATCTCTGCAGCCGCCCTGGGCGACAGCAACACCGGCATGCATCTGGCCATCGGCATCCTGACCGCCTATATCGGCCGCCAGCAAACCGGCAAGGGCCAGAAGGTCGCTGTCGCGATGCAGGATGCAGTGCTGAATCTGTGCCGCGTCAAGATGCGCGACCAGTTGCGCCTGGACAAGCTGGGCTACCTTGAAGAGTATCCGCAGTACCCGCATGAGAGCTTCTCCGATGTGGTGCCGCGCGGCGGCAACGCCGGTGGTGGCGGTCAGCCGGGCTGGATCCTGAAGTGCAAGGGCTGGGAAACCGACCCGAACGCTTACATCTATTTCACAGTCCAGGGCCACGCCTGGCCACCGATCTGCGACGCCATCGGCAAGCCCGAGTGGAAGACAGATCCGCTCTACATGACACCGAAAGCGCGCCAGCCGCACATCATGGACATCTTCGCCACGATTGAAGACTGGCTCAAGGACAAGACCAAGTTCGACGCGGTCAACATCCTGCGCAAGTTCGACATCCCTTGCGCGCCGGTGTTCTCGATGAAAGAGCTGCTCAACGACAAGTCCTTGCGTGCCAGCGGCTCGATCGTCGAAGTGCCGCACAAAGAGCGTGGCAGCTACTGGACCGTCGGCAGCCCGATCAAGTTCTCGGACCTCAAGCCGATCATCACCGGCTCGCCGTTGCTGGGCGAGAACACCGATGAAGTGCTGGCCGAACTCGGCTACAGCAGCGCCGAAATCGCTGCCATGCACGACGCCAAAGCAGTCTGAACCGGACCTCACGATGCCTTCAAATCTGGATCTGAATCAACTCGTTGCCGGTGCCGGCGACGCGATCATGGTCTGCGATGCCCAGGGCCTCGTGACACTCTGGAACGCTGCGGCCGAACGCATCTTCGGCCACACGGCCGCAGAGGCGATCGGCCAGTCGATGGACATGATCATCCCGGTGCGGCAGCGCGAGCGCCACTGGGATGGTTATCACAAGACCATGGCGAGTGGCATCACCAAATACGGCGCCGATCTGCTGCGTGTGCCGGCCTTGCACAAGGACGGGCATACGCTGTCGATTGCTTTCACGGTGTCGATGATCTACACGCCGGACCAAAAGGTCGACAGCATCGTCGCCATCGTGCGTGACGAATCAAAGCGCTTTGCCGAAGATCGCGAACTGCGCAAACGCTTGGCAGAACTCGAGGCGGCAGTCAAAGCGCAGGCCGCTTGAACTGAAGCCTCTGCGTCAAGCGCATTGGCCGACGATGGATCGGGACGCAGAACAAGGCTCGAAGCCTGCCCCTGCAGATACTTCGCGGCCGGACTTTGTTCAGACGACCCGGCTTGGGCTACTTACAGAATTTTTTGCAGATCGCAGCGAAGCGTCGCGAATACAGGGGAGACATTGCGATGAGCAAGGCATTGGACGGCGTCCGCATACTCGACTTCACCCATGTGCAGTCGGGGCCGACCTGCACCCAGTTGCTGGCCTGGTTTGGCGCCGACGTGATCAAGGTTGAACGCGCCGGTCACGGCGATGCCACCCGCAGCCAACTGCGCGACATTCCTGATGTGGACAGCCTCTATTTCACGATGCTGAACCACAACAAGCGTTCGATCACGCTTGACACGAAAAACCCGAAGGGTCGCGCGGTGCTCGATGCGCTGATCAAGACCTGTGATGTGCTGGTTGAAAATTTTGCCCCTGGCGCACTCGACCGCATGGGCATCACCTGGGCCCATATCCAAGAGCTGAACCCACGCATGATCGTCGCTTCAGTGAAGGGCTTCGGTCCGGGCAAATACGAACATTGCAAGGTCTATGAAAACGTGGCGCAATGCGCTGGCGGTGCGGCATCGACGACCGGCTTCGACGATGGCCCGCCGGTCGTCTCGGGTGCCCAGATCGGCGACAGCGGGACCGGTCTGCACTTGGCTCTGGGCATCGTCGCCGCGCTTTACCAGCGCAACAGCACCGGGCGCGGGCAACTGGTGCTGGCGCCGATGCAGGATGCCGTGCTCAACCTCTGCCGCGTGAAGCTGCGCGACCAGCAGCGGCTCGAACGCAATGGCACGATGCATGAATATCCGCAATATCCGGACGGCAAGTTCGGCGAGGCCGTGCCGCGTGCCGGCAACGCTTCCGGCGGCGGCCAGCCGGGCTCGATCCTGAAGTGCAAGGGTTGGGAAAACGATCCCAACGCCTACATCTACTTCATCACGCAGGCGGCGGTCTGGCCGGCGATCTGCCAGGTCATCGGCGAGCCGGGCTGGATCAAGGACGAAGCCTATGCCACGCCGGGCGCCAGGCTGCTGCACCTGAAACCGATCTTTGCGAGGATCGAAAAGTGGACCATGTCGCTCGACAAGTACGCCGCCATGGACATCCTGAACCAGCATGACATCCCCTGCGGACCTATCCTTTCGATGAAGGAAATCGCCGAGGATGCATCGCTGCGCGAGTCGGGCACCGTGGTCGAGGTCGACCACCCGACGCGTGGCAAATACCTGACGGTCGGCAACCCGATCAAGATGTCGGACAGCAAGACCGAGGTCACCCGCTCGCCGCTGCTGGGCGAACATACCGAAGAAGTGCTGCGGCAGCTGGGCTATTGCGATGCAGATATAGCCAATCTGCGCGCCGAGCAGGTGATCTGAGCGCCGGCAATTGCGGGCATCCGAAGAGATTGTGAGCATTCAATGAAACATCAAGTGATACCGATCGCGGTGCTGGACGCCGACCTTGCCAGGAAGCGTAAGCGAGAGGCGCCGAAAGGCCGGCGAGTCGATGCTGCAGCTCTGCAGGAAGTCAGGCTGCTGCTGGGCGAAGCATCACGGCAGCGCGATCTGTTGATCGAGCATCTGCACAAGATCCAGGATCAGTACGGCCATTTGTCGACCGCGCATCTGGCTGCCTTGGCACAGGAAATGGATCTGGCGCAGACCGAGGTGTACGAGGTGGCGAGCTTTTATCACCACTTCGACATCATCAAGGAAGGCGACACTGCGCCAGCCAGCCTGACCGTACGCGTCTGCGACGGCCTGTCCTGCGAGATGGCCGGCGCCCGCGACCTGCTTGCGCGCTTGCCGGCAATGCTCGGCAAGGATGTGCGGGTGATTGCGGCGCCCTGTGTCGGACGCTGCGAACAGGCGCCGGTGGCGGTGGTCGGGCAAAACCCGATCGCTTTGGCCACCAGCGAAAAGGTCGCAGCTGCAGTCAGCGCAGGGGAAAGAGCCGATCCATTGCGCCAGCAGCAGACCTATATCAACTACAGCGCCTACCGGGCCGCTGGCGGTTACAAGCTGCTTCAAGACTGCATGTCGGGAGCGCATGAGGTCGAGTCCGTCATCAAGACGCTGGAAGATTCAGGCCTGCGCGGACTGGGCGGCGCCGGTTTTCCAGCCGGGCGCAAATGGCGCATCGTTCGCGCCGAGACCGGACCGCGGCTGATGGCAGTCAACATCGACGAAGGCGAACCCGGCACCTTCAAGGACCGGGTCATGCTCGAAAGCGATCCGCACCGTTTCCTCGAAGGCATGTTGATCGCGGCCTGGGCGGTCGGCATTGCTTCGATCTACATCTATCTGCGCGACGAATACCATGGCTGCCGCGAGGTCCTGACCGAGGAGCTCGAGACCTTGCGGCGCGAACTGCCACTGACCGGTCTGCCCGAAATTCATCTACGGCGCGGCGCCGGTGCCTATATCTGCGGCGAAGAATCGGCCATGATCGAATCGATCGAAGGCAAACGCGGCATTCCGCGCCTGCGCCCGCCCTATGTGGCGCAGGTCGGTCTGTTCGGCAGGCCGACCTTGGAGCACAACTTCGAGACCCTGTACTGGGTGCGCGAGCTGGTCGAAAAAGGCGGTGCCTGGTTCGCTTCGCATGGCCGCAACGGTCGCAAGGGACTGCGCTCCTTCTCGGTCTCGGGTCGGGTAAAAAAACCCGGCGTCAAGCTGGCACCCGCCGGCATCAACTTGCAGCAGTTGATTGATGAATATTGCGGCGGCATGCTCGATGGTCAGCAGCTCTATGCCTATCTGCCCGGCGGTGCTTCGGGCGGTATCCTGCCCGCTTCGCTGAACAGTTTGCCGCTCGATTTCGACACTTTGCAAGCCTATGGCTGTTTCATCGGTTCGGCTGCAGTCATCGTGCTGTCGGACCAGGACAAGGCAGTCGATGCGGCGCGCAATATGCTGAATTTCTTCAAGCATGAGTCCTGCGGGCAATGCACGCCCTGCCGCAACGGCACGGCCAAAGCCTCGGCCTTGATCGCCAAGCCGCATTGGGACCTCGAACTCCTGGCCGATCTGTCCACCGTGATGCGCGATGCGTCGATCTGCGGCCTGGGTCAGGCTGCACCGAATCCGATCGACTGCGTCGTCAAGTATTTCCCGCATGAATTGGCTTGAACCAGGAGCCCGAAAATGAACGCAA
This sequence comes from Burkholderiales bacterium, assembly GCA_947446685.1. Taxonomy (GTDB): domain Bacteria; phylum Pseudomonadota; class Gammaproteobacteria; order Burkholderiales; family Burkholderiaceae_C; genus Paucibacter_A. Next base: position 5,190 of record CANFIC010000111.1, on the reverse strand, counting down.
TCAGCAAGCATGAAGCCGCGCAACTCGAAGCGCCGCTGCTGTCCTTTCGCCTCAACGGCCGTGATGTCTCCGCCAGGTCAAACGAAACCCTGATCGAGATCGCCGACCGCGAAGGCGTGGAAATTCCCCGCCTTTGCTACAAGCCGGGCCTGGACTGCGTCGGCAACTGCCGTGCCTGCATGGTCGAAATCGACGGCGAGCGCGTGCTGGCCCCATCTTGCTGCCGCACGCCAACTCCAGGCATGGTCGTCACGACCGACAGCGCGCGCGCGCTGAAGTCGCAGCAACTGGTACTCGAATTACTGCTGGCCGACATGCCGGCCGTGGCCGATGGCGAGCACCTATACACCCGCAACAACGAGCTTGACCAATGGGCCGCCAAGCGGGCTGTGGGCCCATCGCGCTTCGAGGCCCGCGCCCAGGCCAAGCCGGATTTCTCGCACCCGGCGATTGCGGTCAATCTGGACGCCTGCATCCAGTGCACGCGCTGCCTGCGCGCCTGTCGCGACGAACAGGTCAATGACGTGATCGGCATGGCCTTCCGCGGCGATGAGTCCAAGATCATCTTCGACATGGACGACCCGATGGGCGCCTCGACCTGTGTGGCTTGTGGCGAATGCGTGCAGGCCTGCCCGACGGGTGCCTTGATGCCGGCACGCGAAGTCGCGCTGGTCGTCCCTGACAAACAGGTGGATTCGCTCTGCCCTTTCTGCGGCGTCGGCTGCCAGCTGACCTACAACGTCAAGGACAACAAGATCCTCTTCGTCGATGGGCGCGACGGCCCGGCCAACCATGCAAGGCTTTGCGTCAAGGGCCGCTACGGCTTCGATTACGCCCACCATCCGCACCGGCTGACGGTGCCGCTGATCCGGCGCAAGGATGCACCCAAAACCGGCAATTTCTCGATGGACCCCGAGCATGTGCTCGACGTTTTCCGCGAAGCGAGCTGGGAAGAAGCGCTCGAATTGGCAGGCGGCAAGCTCAGGGACATCCGTGACCAGCATGGCAAACGTTCGCTGGCCGGCTTCGGTTCGGCCAAGGGCAGCAATGAAGAGGCTTATCTGTTCCAGAAGCTGGTTCGCACCGGTTTCGGCAGCAACAATGTCGACCATTGCACCAGGCTTTGCCACGCCTCGTCGGTCGTCGCCTTGCTCGAAGGCATCGGCTCGGGCGCAGTCTCGAATCCGGTGATGGATGTGACCAAGGCCGATCTGGTGCTGATCATCGGCGCCAATCCGACCGTCAATCACCCGGTGGCCGCGACCTGGATCAAGAACGCGGTCAAGGGCGGCACCAAACTCGTCGTCTGCGATCCGCGCCGCTCGGACATGGCGAGGATGGCCGATCACTTCCTGCAGTTCAAGGCCGACACCGATGTCGCCTTGCTGAACGCGATGATGCATGTGATCGTGACCGAGGGCCTGGTCGACCAGGACTTCATCGCCAGCCGCACGATTGGTTTCGACGAGTTGCGCCGCAATGTCGAAGGCTACTCGCCCGAGGCGATGGCACCGATCTGCGGCATTGAAGCCGAAACAATCCGCGCAGTCGCACGGCTTTATGCCGGCTCCAAAGCCTCGATGATCCTCTGGGGCATGGGCGTTTCGCAGCATATCCACGGCACCGACAACGCCCGTTGCCTGATTGCGCTGGCCTTGATGACCGGGCAGATCGGCCGACCTGGTACCGGACTGCACCCCTTGCGGGGCCAGAACAATGTGCAGGGCGCCTCCGATGCGGGGCTGATCCCGATGATGTACCCCGACTACCAGAAAGTCGTCGATGACGAGGTGCGCGGGCGCTTCGAGCAGGCCTGGCGTCTGCCCGCAGGTACGCTCGACGCGACGCCCGGCCTGACCGTCGTCGAAGTGATGCATGCGATCAAGACCGGCGGGATTCGCGGCATGTACGTGATGGGCGAAAACCCGGCGATGTCTGACCCCGACGCCAACCATGCGCGCGAAGCATTGGCGGCGCTCGAGCATCTGGTGGTGCAGGACATTTTCCTCACCGAAACGGCCTACCTCGCCGACGTGGTGCTGCCGGCCAGCGCCTTTCCCGAAAAGAATGGCACCTTCACCAATACCGACCGCACGGTACAGATGGGGCGCCAGGCGATCGACCCACCCGGCGAGGCCAAGCAGGACTTGTGGATCATCCAGCAGATCGCCAGCAAGCTCGGCCTGGACTGGCAGTACGGCCATGTCAGCGAAGTCTTCGACGAAATGCGCCATACGATGCCCAGCATCGCCGGCATCACCTGGGAACGCCTCGAGCGTGAGCATGCGGTCACCTATCCCTGCGTCAATGAAGGCGATGCCGGCGATGCGGTGGTCTTTACCGACGACTTCCCGCTCACCGGCGGCAAGGCGCGCTTTGTGCCGGCCGACATCATTCCGGCGGCCGAACGTCCCGACGCGGATTACCCGATGGTGCTGATCACCGGCCGGCAACTCGAACATTGGCATACCGGCAGCATGACCCGGCGCGCCACCATGCTCGATGCGCTGGAACCCGATCCGGTCGCCCTCGTGCATCCGCTCGACCTGCAGGCCATGGGCGGCAAGCCTGGCGACGTGATCACGCTCGAATCGCGGCGTGGTCAGGTCGCCTTATATGCCCGTGCCGATGACAGCTCGCCGCGCGGCGCCTTGTTCGTGCCCTTCTGCTATTACGAAGCGGCAATCAACCGCCTGACCAATGCCGCGCTCGACCCGTTCGCAAAAATCCCCGAGTTCAAGTATTGCGCCATCCGCGTCACCCTCGGCGGCGAAGTCGGCGCCCAGGGCAGCTATGGTGGCGGGCAAGCGCATCGCAAGCTGGAAGCGCAAGCCGCCGCCAGTTGATCCGAGGTTCAATCCCGCGCCGGGCTGGCGCTGAGCCGGTGTTGCATCGCCCCGGCCAGCAAGGGCTTGCTGAGGCCGCGGGCCCAGTCCGCATGGCCCGCCCCGTAATAGGGTGACAGTGGGTGGCCGCTTTGTCCGCCAGGCATGACCAGGGTCGCTTGCTCCTCACGGCCGGGAGATACGACCAAGCGCTCGGACTGTCCGAATGCCGGCCCCGCCACATGAGGCAGGTTCGAATCCCCTGACTGCGGCAGCGATGGCATGTCGAGCAGCCAACCCAGTGCTGGAATTGCACGCGCCAGCGGATGCTGGATGCGGCTGGCATTGAACTGCCCCCAAGTCGCTTGTTCCAGGGTCTGCTCATTCTTGCGCAGGTCGAGCAGCACCGCGTCGACCTGCGCCAGCAGCAAGGCGTCCCAGTTGGCAAAGTCTTTGGGCAGCAGATGGGCCGGCTGCTGATCGATGGCGCGCGCCGCGCTGTACTCGAATTGGGCGCGCCATTTCGGCCGCTGTTTGTCATCGGCCTGGGGCTCGCCCAAAGCCTTGCTGGTCCAGGCAGCCCAGAGCAGGTCAAGCGTCTTCAAGCGGACCATACGGACCAGCCGATAGCCGGCCTGGTCGGCATCGGCCCGGCCATTCCATTGCTTGAGCAATGCCGCAGCGCCGGCATGCCCGGGGCTGGCGTCCAGCAAAGGGCCGAGGCGGGCGGCCCAGCTCTGCATGAAGCGAGCTTCGTCGTCGAGGTGGATCGCGGCCAGGCTGGCTTCATCGTGGATCGCGGTGGCGCTGAGCCGATCCCGAATCTGCAGGGCGCGTGCGCCAAGATCAAAGCCTCCATCGCCGATGGCCTCGGCGGCGGCACCTCCGAGTTGGCGATTGTTGGCCGTCCAAAGCTGGCCCGCCGCCGGTTCGCGCTGCACCGGATAGTCGGCCGGACTCAGCCAGCTATGCCCTGGCAGATCGATCGATTGAAAGCGTGCATAGCTCTTGTTCATGCCGGCCTGCGACCAAAGCTGTCCGGCAATGGTCCAGCCGATATGGCCGGCACGGTCGGCGATCAGGATGTTCTGATGCGGCAGGCCGGAACTCTGCGCGACCCGCAAGGCGTCTTCAACCGTGGCAGCTTGCAGCATCCGGTCCAACTCCATATTGAATGCCGCCCCTTGATGCGCAACCCAGCGCAAGGCATAGCGTCGACCCTCACGCCTTTGCACGATTGGCGATCCGTCGAACTCTTCGACGACCAGCGCTTGCGCTGCCGCCCCCTTGACCGCAATCACTTCATCGAACTTGCTCAACCGCCCTGGCGGCAGTTGCGCCGGCAACTCGATCCAGTCAAACCATTGGCCATAGGCGTTGGTGAATCCCCAGGCCACCGAACCGTTGGAGCCGACTACCAGGCTGGGCGTGCCAGGCAGACTCAAGCCGGCGGCACGCAAGGCCTTGGGCCCGCTGCCGAGTTGCAACTGGGTACGAAACCAGATGCCCGGGGCGCCGAGATTCAGATGCATGTCGTTGGCCAGGATCGCGCCGCCATGGGCGCTGCGGCTGCCGGCGACGGCCCAGTTGTTGCTGCCGATCACCTCATCCTCCTGGCCGCTTGAAGCGAATTGCGGCATGGCGCGCTGGCGCAGGTCCAGTTGTGCCGGGCCAGGCATGTCCGGATCGGGCAGGCGACTGCCGTCAAGAGCTGCGTCTCGTCGGCCGCCGCGGGGATTGAGCCAATCGAACAAGCTGTCCCCTGCCCTTTCGCGCAGCCATGCCCGCTCGAAGCCGCGGTCGAAACTGTCAGCCTGCAACATGAAGAACATCTCGCCGACGACCAGCAGCGAATCGACCGGATCCCAGGCCATCGGTTCGGCCCGCAACAGCAGATATTGCCAGGGCCGCAGCGGCAAGGCAGCCAGGCCGGCATTGACGCCTCGGGTATAGGCCTGCAACAACGCTTTGTCGGCCTCGGGCAATTGCGCCAGCCTTTCGGTCAGGCGTGTGCGCATGCGATGCGTGCGGCGCGTCTTGTCGCGCTCCAGCGCCACGGCACCGAACAAGGCCGACAGCTCTCCCGCGGCTGAACGGCGGGTCAGGTCCATCTCGAAAAACCGCTCCTGTGCATGGACGAAACCGAGCCCGCGCGCCAGATCCTGGCGGTTTTCGCCCTGCACAGAGACCGTGCCGCTGGCGTCGCGACTGATGTCGAGCGGCGCCGTCAAACCCGGCAGGCTGATCGCCCCGTCAAGTTGCGGCAGGCTGGCCCGCAACAGGCCCCAGGCCAACAACAACAGCAGTACCAGCAAAGCCGGTACAGCGACTGAAAGCCGGATGGCATTGCGACGCAGCTTGCTTG
>CANFIC010000110.1 GCA_947446685.1 Burkholderiales bacterium | reverse complement strand
TTCGCCTTCATGATGTTGGGCAGCGTCACATAGCGCGGCTCGTTCAAACGCAGGTCGGTCGTGATCACGGCTGGCAGGCTCAGCGTCAGAGTTTCGGCACCTCCGTCGATCTCACGCGTCACACGCACATGACCGTCGACCAGTTCCACCTTGCTGGCAAAAGTACCCTGTGGCATCTGCGCCAGCGCAGCCAGCATCTGGCCGGTCTGATTGCAATCGTCGTCGATCGCCTGCTTGCCCAGGATCACCAAGCCAGGTTGCTCCTTGTCGACCAAAGCCTTCAGCAACTTGGCCACTGCCAAGGGCTGCAACTCGGCATCGGTCTCGACCAGGATCGCCCGGTCGGCTCCGATCGCCATCGCCGTGCGCAGCGTTTCCTGGCATTGCAGCACGCCGCAGGAGACTGCGATCACCTCAGTGACGACGCCCTTCTCCCGCAGACGGACAGCCTCTTCGATCGCAATCTCATCGAAGGGATTCATCGACATCTTGACGTTGGCGATGTCAACGCCGCTGCCGTCGCTCTTGACGCGCACCTTGACGTTGTAGTCGACCACTCGTTTGACAGGAACCAGGACTTTCATCGATTACTCCAGCTCTAATTGACGTTTACGTTAACCGCATTCTAAAGGCGCCGATCAGATCGGCTTCAAGCCAAGCCGAATAAAAAAGCACGATCGTGCTATTTAAACCACGCTACTGGCGCGCTGATGTCAATTGTGCGGCGCAGTCGGCGTGATAACGGCAGCCCGGATGCCGAAGTCGGGCATCAATTCACGCTCAGTTTTTGGGGAGTCTGTTCGGCTGTGCCAGCAAGTCTCAGGCATAAAAAAAAGCTCCCTTGTCCTTGTTCGACCTGGAAGCTTCGTGACTGATTTTGACTTGGTGCCCAGGACGGGACTTGAACCCGTACGACCGCAAGGTCGGCGGATTTTAAGTCCGCTGCGTCTACCAATTTCACCACCCGGGCAAGGCTTTAATAACCGTCCATTATCACTGCGGGCTTTTGAATTTGGAGCGGGAAACGAGATTCGAACTCGCGACCTCAACCTTGGCAAGGTTGCGCTCTACCAGCTGAGCTATTCCCGCATTGCCTGCCCTCTTGCTTGAAGAAGTGCACCGGACTTGGTGTTTTTTCCAGATTACGCTGGAGCGGGAAACGAGATTCGAACTCGCGACCTCAACCTTGGCAAGGTTGCGCTCTACCAGCTGAGCTATTCCCGCATTTTTCTTCCGTCTTCACCCGAAAGCTCGCACCTCAGTGAAGCCTGCGACTATAGCATGGGCCGCTGTCGTCCTGAACCGTCGAAGTCCTCAAGATGCCATTCTCCGGTATGGTCGGCACCGGCGCTGCCAGCGGCACCGCGCTGAAGCCTGCTTAGCCCTGATCAGCAAGTCCAGGCTGCGGGAGAAGCCCCAGAGTCAGCTCATTCAAGGCTGCCTCGTCCAGCGTTTCTTTTTCCAACAGCGCCCTTGCGGTACGTTCGAGCAAGGCGCGATGGCGCTGGAGCAAAGCGGTGGCCCGGTCAAAGCCGGCCATCACCAAGGTCAGCACTGCGGCATCAATGCGCGCCTGTGTTCCTGGCGCCAGCATCGGTGCACCAGAGACCCAGTCATGCGGTATTCCGGGCGCGGTCGGGCGGGGCGGCTCGTAGGCCATGCAGCCCAATCCTTCGTCCATACCGTAGCGGGTCACCATGTCTCGAGCGATATCAGTGGCACGTGCCAAATCGTCAGCGGCCCCTGTGGAGACTTCATTGAAGACAAGTTTCTCGGCTGCACGGCCAGCCAGCAGTACGCTGATTTTCTGCTCAAGCTCATGCTTGGTCATCAGGTAGCGGTCCTCAGTCGGGCGTTGAATGGTGTAGCCGAGCGAGCCGATACCGCGCGGGATGATCGACACCTTGTGCACCACATCCATACCCGGCAGCGCCAAAGCGACCAGCGCATGGCCCATCTCGTGAAAGGCCACAGCCTCTCGCTCTTTCGGGTTCAGCAGGCGGTTCTTTTTCTCGAGCCCGGCGACGATGCGTTCGACCGCCGCCGTGAAGTCAGCCAGGGTCACCTGGTCGGCCCGGCGCCTTGTCGCCAACAAGGTCGCTTCGTTGACCAGATTCGCCAGATCAGCGCCACTGAAGCCAGGCGTCAGTGCGGCCACTTCGTCCAGCGAAAGCTGCGGCGCCAGAGTCACCTTGCGCACATGCACTTGCAGAATTTGCACTCTGCCGATGCGATCGGGCTTGTCCACCAAGACTTGCCGGTCGAAACGTCCGGCTCTCAGCAAGGCCGGATCGAGAATTTCGGGCCGGTTGGTCGCAGACAAGATGATCAGCCCGACCGAAGGATCGAAGCCGTCCATTTCGACCAGCAACTGGTTCAACGTCTGCTCTTTTTCGTCATGCCCGCCCAGGCCTGGAAAAGCGCCGCGCGCCCGGCCCAGCGCGTCGAGTTCATCGATGAAAATAATGGCCGGGGCATGTGCCCTCGCCTGCTCAAACAGGTCGCGCACCCGAGCGGCGCCGACGCCAACAAACATTTCGACGAACTCGCTGCCCGAAATGGAAAAAAAAGCCACACCCGCCTCGCCCGCCACCGCGCGCGCCAGCAACGTCTTGCCGGTCCCCGGCGGACCGACCAGCAGCACCCCCTTGGGGATATGCGCACCCAGCCGCCCATAGTCCTGTGGGTGTTTAAGAAAATCGACAATTTCCTCGAGCTCCCCCTTGGCCTCATCGACGCCTGCGACATCGGCAAAGCTGACACCCGTCGCAGTTTCAACGTAAACCTTGGCGCGACTCTTGCCTATCGACATGAAACTGCCCAGACCGCCCGAAGATTCAGTCATACGCCGGATCAGGAAATACCAGAGCCCGAAGAAGACAGCGGCAGGCAGGATCCAGGAGAGGATTTCGCGCAGGAAGTTGCTTTCGACGACGCGCCGGTAAGGCACCCTGTAAGGGTCCAACCGGCTCGCCAGATCGGATTCGACACGTACAGCCACCAGGGTTGTCTTGGGACCATCGGGCGACTTCAAACGTCCGCTGATGCTCCGATCGAAGACGGTGATCTCGGCGATCCGACCTTCAGCCAACGCCTGTTCGAACTCGCTGTAGGACACCGTGGCAACTTCGCTGGCGCTGCGCCAGACATCCTGCAGCAGCAGCATCAACAGCAAGGCAAGCAACCAATAGCCAATATTCCAGACCTGCTTTTTATTCATGCCACCGACTGGCTCAGCCATGGAAGCCTGCGCACCTCAGTGGCCCTTGAATCGAGGGAGTCATGCTCGCCGCATCAGCGAGACATTCGACCCTGGATACCTGGTGCTTGTCATGGGACTCCATCACTTCTGCCTTCGTCAACAGATTTTCCAAGCCGCTGAATCGCGCACTGAAACAAGCGAGTCGGCCTGAAGCCTTGCCCACCTGGATCAGCGAGTGCAACCCGGTGACAAGTCCTGAGCCCGATCTTGGCCGGGGCGGAATCCGATTGGATTGACCGATATCAAGCCGAGCAATCGGACGAGGGCGACACTGAGTTTTCTGACCTTTTCACACCGAGATCATCACCATGTATCAACGTATCCTTGTCCCCGTCGACGGCAGTTCGACTTCTAACGCGGGTCTGGCCGAGGCGGTGAAACTGGCCAAGTTGACCGGTGCCAGGCTGCTTTTGCTGCATGTCGTCGACGACTTGCCGATGCTGGTGAGTGCCGAAGGGATGAGTGCCATGTCGGGCGATATTTTTGCGTTGCTGAAGGAAGGCGGCGAAAAGGTCCTTGAACAAGCTCGGGCCAGCGTTGCTTCACAAGGGCTTGCTGTCGACACAAAGCTGCTTGAAAGCCTGAACGGGCGGCTTTGCGACCATGTCAATCAGCAAGTCACCGCGTGGAAGGCCGATCTGATCGTGCTGGGCACGCATGGCCGTCGCGGCGCAAGCCGCTGGCTGCTGGGCAGCGATGCCGAGCAGGTGCTGCGCAGCGCTGCAGTTCCCGTGCTGCTGGTGCGCTCTGCCGCCAGCCAGTGAACGGCCGCGACGAGAAGAGATCAGGGCAACTCGCCGCCGCGCGCAGTCACGTAGAGGCGGTACCAAGCCTCACGGCTCAATTGCACTGTGGCAGCAGCCGCGCAGGCACGAATTCGTAACGGCTCCGACGTGCCGATGACCGGTTGTATTCCTGCGGGATGCTTCATCAACCAGGCCAGCACGATGCTTTCGCGCGCGACTTGGTGGAGATCGGCGAGTTCCTGCACCAGGGCGGCCGTCTGTCGCGCAGCCGGCGCGGCGTCAGCGGGCAAGGCACCGCTGAACCAGCCTTTGGCCAATGCTCCCCAGGCCTGGATTTGAACCTTGTGCTGCCGGCAATGGTCGAGCGTGCCAGCCCAATCTGTACCAACAGCTAGGCCTTGCGAGTCATTGAAACAGGTGTCGGAGTCCAGCCAATCGAGCTTGCGCAAGCTCATCTCGAGCTGATTGACGACCAGCGGCTCGCCGCCCAAGGCATGAGACAGGCGGTGCAAATGCCCGGCATGCATATTGGAAACGCCCAGATGCCGCGCCTTGCCCGAGGATTTCAAGCGCGACCAGGCCTCGGCGACTTCATCGGCCCGAATGAGCGGATCTGGCCGATGCAGGAGCAGCAGATCGAGATAGTCGGTGTTCAGCCGCCGCAGACTGGCTTCGACGCTTCCGATGATATGGGCTGCAGACAAGTCATAGCGCTTGGGACCCTGTGCGTCAGCAAAGCGAATGCCACATTTGGACTGCAGCAGCAAGCGCTCACGCAAACCAGGCTGCTGCCTGAAAAGAGCGCCAAAACATTGCTCAGCCTTGCCCAGCGTATAGATGTCGGCATGGTCAAACAAGGTAATGCCGATCTCGAGCGCTGCCTCAACAGCAGCCTGCGCCCGGGCGACGTCCTGTCCGGAAATCGCCTGGGCATTCCACCCGCCGCCGAAGCCCATGCATCCGAAGACCAGTCGACTCGCCTGCGGCAGACTGTTGCTGATGCAAAGGCCCGCTTGGCTTGGCGCGGCTGCAAGTTGGCGGTTCGGCAAGATCATCCTGACAAAAAAATTGCGCTACCGTTTGAAATGGCAGCGCAAATCTAGATTTCTGGAGGCGCGATCCAGAGTCGAACTGGACTAACCGGATTTGCAATCCGGGGCATAACCGCTTTGCTATCGCGCCGTTTGAAGTCACCACCCGAAATTGGCGGAACTCTGACAAAAAAGGGAAGCCTGAGCTTCCCTTCAAAACTGGAGCGGGAAACGAGATTCGAACTCGCGACCTCAACCTTGGCAAGGTTGCGCTCTACCAGCTGAGCTATTCCCGCATTGCCTCTATTTTCTTGCTGATTCGTTTGAATCAGCACAAACATCGAAGGGCAGATTCTATACCGGACCGTCCTTTGAATGCAAGCTCAAACGAACAAACCCGGCCTTGCGCGCCCCGTTTTCAATGCGTCGCTACCGGCGTGACCGTAGCCACCGGTTCGGGCTTTGCAACCGCCACCGGCTCTTCATCGGGCAATGCGATAGGCATTGATTCGAGAGCCACTTCAAGCACCCGGTCAATCCAGCGCACCGGCACGATTTCGAGATGGCTCTTGACGTTTTCCGGAATGTCCTGCAAATCCTTGACGTTGTCCTCGGGGATCATTACGATCTTGATCCCGCCGCGATGCGCCGCCAGCAGTTTTTCTTTCAAACCTCCAATGGCCGTGACTTCACCGCGAAGGGTGATTTCACCAGTCATTGCCACATCGGCACGCACCGGAATACCCGTCAACGCCGAAACAAATGCTGTCGTCATGGCAGCACCAGCGCTCGGCCCATCCTTGGGCGTCGCACCGTCGGGCACATGGATATGCACGTCGCGCTTCTCGAACATTTCGTCCTTGATGCCCAGGCGCCTTGCCCGCGAACGCACCACGGTGCGCGCGGCTTCGACCGATTCCTTCATCACATCGCCGAGCGAACCGGTGCGGATGATATTGCCCTTACCAGGCACCACCATCGCTTCGATCGTCAGCAGATCGCCACCGACCTCGGTCCAGGCAAGACCCACAACCTGACCCACCTGGTTCATCTTCTCGGCGCGACCGAAGTCGTACTTGCGTACGCCCAGGAAATCATTCAGGTTGTCTTCGGTAACGATGGCCTGACTCTCGAGCGTCTTCAATGCCGCGCCCTTGACCACCTTGCGGCAGATCTTGGACAACTCGCGCTCGAGCGCACGCACGCCTGCTTCACGCGTAAAGTAACGGATGATGCCGCGGATTGCTGACTCGGTGACGTCAAGCTCTTCATCCTTGACGCCGTTGTTCTTGCGCTGCTTGGGTAGCAAGTAACGCTGGGCGATATTGACCTTCTCGTCCTCGGTGTAGCCCGACAAGCGGATGACTTCCATCCGGTCAAGCAGGGCTGGCGGAATATTCATCGAATTCGATGTCGCCACGAACATCACATCCGACAAGTCGAAATCAACCTCGACGTAATGATCCCCAAAAGTGTGATTCTGTTCAGGGTCAAGCACTTCGAGCAAGGCCGACGAAGGGTCGCCGCGGAAATCCGTCCCAAGCTTGTCGATCTCATCGAGCAGGAAGAGCGGATTGCGCGTCCCGATCTTGGTCAGGCTCTGCAACACCTTACCCGGCATCGAGCCGATATAGGTGCGGCGATGGCCACGGATCTCGGCCTCGTCACGAACTCCACCCAAGGCCATGCGCACGAACTTGCGACCGGTTGCCCTGGCCACTGATTGGCCCAGCGAGGTCTTGCCCACGCCCGGAGGTCCGACCAGGCAAAGAATCGGCGCCTTGAGTTTGTCCACGCGTTGCTGGACTGCGAGGTACTCGAGGATTCGATCCTTGACCTTGTCCAGCCCGTAATGATCCTCGTTCAACACGCTCTCGGCACTGGCGAGGTCGTACTTGATCTTGGTCTTCTTGCTCCAGGGCAGATTGACCAGGGTATCGATGTAATTACGCACCACGGTCGCCTCAGCCGACATCGGCGACATCAGCTTGAGCTTCTTCAGCTCACTATCGGCTTTCTTGCGGGCTTCCTTGGGCATGCGCGCAGCCTGGATTTTCTTGTCCAAGTCATCCAGATCAGCGCCTTCTTCCCCGTCGCCGAGTTCTTTCTGGATCGCCTTGACCTGTTCGTTCAGGTAATACTCGCGCTGGCTCTTTTCCATCTGGCGTTTGACGCGACCACGGATGCGCTTTTCGACCTGCAGGATGTCGACCTCATGTTCGAGCAGATCAAGCAGCTTTTCGAGTCGCTTGCCGACTTCGGCCAGGTCCAGAACCGACTGTTTGGCATCAAGCTTCAACGGCAAATGCGCGGCGATGGTGTCAGCCAGGCGACCGGCTTCGTCGATGCCGCTGATTGAAGCCAGAATCTCCGGAGGGATCTTTTTGTTCAGCTTGACATATTGGTCGAACTGCTGAGTCACCGCTCGACGCAAGGCCTCAACTTCAGGTTTCGTGTCCTGCTCGGGCGGAATCGGCACGACTTCGGCAACAAAATGCTCATCGTTCTCGGTAATCGACTTGGTGCTGGCGCGCTGCAGGCCTTCAACCAGCACCTTGACCGTGCCGTCGGGCAACTTGAGCATTTGCAAAATGCTCGAAACGCATCCGACTTCAAACATATCGTCGGATTGGGGTTCGTCCTTGCCGGCCGCTTTTTGTGCGACCAGCATGATCTGACGGCCCGCCTCCATCGCGGCTTCCAGCGCCTTGATGGACTTCGGACGGCCAACAAACAAGGGAATCACCATGTGCGGAAACACAACCACATCGCGCAATGGCAACAATGGCAAAGTGATCAACTCGGCAGGCAAAACGGGATGACCAGACATGAGGAACCTCTCTTTCTCAGACCCATCTGCGGCCTGAGCTCTTAAATGCAAGACGAAAATTGAATCAATCGGCTGACCGCGCCAGCCGATCGAAGCAAATCAAGCGCTGGCCTTGGCCGGTTCCCGGTACACCAACAGCGGTTTGGCACCGTCATTGATGTTGTTCTCATCGAGCACCACTTTGGCTACGCCATCAAGTGCCGGCAGTTCGAACATCGTATCGATCAGCGACAGTTCCATGATCGAACGCAGTCCACGAGCGCCGATCTTGCGCGCCAGAGCCTTGCGAGCGATCGCCACCAAGGCTGATGGCCGCACCTCCAGTTCAACACCATCCATCGCGAACAATTGCTGATATTGCTTCAGCAAGGCGTTCTTTGGTTCGGTGAGGATCTGCACCAAGGCGTCTTCACTCAATTCGCCCAGGGTGGCGACAACGGGCAGACGCCCAACCAGTTCAGGAATCAGCCCGAACTTGATCAAGTCATCGGGTTCGACTTCCCTGAACACCTCGGAGACGCGCTTTTCGCTCTTGCTCTTGACCGTCGCGCCAAAACCAATACCTGACTTTTCTGAACGGTTCTGGATGACTTTTTCAAGGCCGTCAAAAGCGCCGCCACAGATGAACAGGATGTTAGTCGTGTCAATTTGGAGGAAATCCTGATTCGGATGCTTGCGACCGCCCTGGGGCGGCACCGAAGCCATCGTGCCCTCGACCAACTTCAGCAGGGCTTGCTGCACGCCCTCACCCGACACGTCGCGGGTGATCGATGGGTTGTCAGCCTTGCGAGAAATCTTGTCGATCTCGTCGATATAGACAATGCCGCGCTGGGCACGCTCGACATCGTAATTGCAGTTCTGCAGCAACTTCTGGATGATGTTCTCAACGTCTTCACCCACATAACCAGCTTCGGTCAAGGTAGTGGCATCTGCAATCACGAAGGGCACGTTGAGCAGGCGTGCCAGCGTCTGAGCCAGCAAGGTCTTGCCCGACCCGGTCGGCCCGATCAAGAGGATATTGCTCTTGGACAGTTCAACCGAATCCTTGTTGCCCGCCATATGGCGCAGCCGCTTGTAATGGTTGTAGACAGCGACCGCCAAAGTGCGCTTGGCCACGTCCTGGCCGATTACATATTGATCGAGGCTGGCCTTGATCTCGCTCGGCACGGGCAGATCGGATTTGCTGGCACGCGACTGCGGCGTGTCAGCGGGGACTTCGTCGCGGACGATGTCATTGCAAAGCTCGATGCACTCATCACAGATGAACACCGACGGACCAGCAATCAACTTCTTCACCTCATGCTGGCTTTTGCCGCAAAAGGAGCAGTAGAGGACTTTTTCGCTGGAGTTGCCTTTTTTCTCGGCCATGGATCTGCTTGTTGGTTCAGGCGTTACTGCCTGCTGGGATGATAGTTCAAACGCACATTAGGCCTTCTGCAGAAGAAAGCCCCGATTGACTGTGGTTGTCGGAAAAACTCAGGGGCGATGTTCCAGCACCTGGTCGATCAGCCCATAGGTCTGCGCCTCGGCGGCTGACATGTAATAGTCGCGCTCGGTATCAGTCTGGATTTTCTCCAGGCTCTGCCCACACCGGTCAGCCAGGATCCGGTTCAGCGACTCCCGGGTCTTGAGGATTTCGCGGGCATTGATCTCGATGTCTGTCGCCTGCCCCTGGGTGCCGCCCGAGGGCTGATGAATCATGATCTTTGAGTTGGGCAGCGAAAATCTCTTGCCCTTGGCCCCTGCTGCCATCAAGAACGCCCCCATGCTGGCGGCCATGCCCAAGCACAAAGTTGAAACTTCAGGCTTGATGAACTGCATCGTGTCATACACCGACATGCCGGCTGAGACACTGCCGCCAGGGGAGTTGATATAGAGGGAAATCTCCTTGTCAGGATTTTCGCTCTCGAGAAACAGCAACTGCGCCACCACCACGTTGGCTACGGCGTCATTGACTGGCCCGACGAGAAAAATGATGCGCTCGCGCAAGAGGCGACTGTAGATGTCATAGGCGCGCTCACCACGGCCCGACTGTTCGATAACGATAGGCACCATGCCCAGATTGCTAATTTCAAGCGCGCTCATGTGATCCTCAAGGTCTTTACAAGACTAAATTATGTAGCGTAAGCAAAAAGACTGCCTTAAACGACAAAGGCGCCTGCCTTCCGGCACGGCGCCCTTGGCATCCAGCAGTATTGGACTATCAGTTGGCCGTGGCCATCAATTCATCGAAAGGCAGGGACTTGTCGCTGATCCTGGCCTGGGCCAGCACAAAATCGGTGACGTTGTTCTCGATCACAACGGCTTCGACTTCGGACATGCGCTGACGGTCGCCCAGGTACCAGCGCATCACGTCGGCAGGCTTTTCATAGCTCTGTGCCATTTCTTCGATGTGGGCTTGCAATTGCTCGGGCTTGGCTTGCAGATTGTTGGATCGGACCAACTCAGCCACCACCAAGCCCAGGCGCACACGGCGCTCAGCCTGCGGCTTGAAGATGTCGGCCGGAATTGGCGCCTTGTCAGCGTCCTTGATGCCGCGTTTCTTCATGTCCTCGCGGGCATTGGCGATCATGCGCTCGGACTCGTTTTCAACCAG
>CANFIC010000109.1 GCA_947446685.1 Burkholderiales bacterium | reverse complement strand
CGATGGTCTGAATGCGGTCGACCAGTTCGGTCGCGGTCGTGCCCTCGTAGCGCGAAATGTAGTCCAGCGACACATCGCAGAAGCTGCATTTTTTCCAGTAACAGCCCTGCGCCACGGTCAGCTTGTTCCAGCGCCCGTCAGACCAGAGCCGGTTCATCGGGTTGAGCATGTCGAGCAGCGACAGATAGCGGTCCAGCGGCAAGCCGTCCCAGGTCGGCGTGCCGACTTCCGAAAACGGCACATCGGGCTCGACGAAGTTGATGTATTTGACTGAACCCGCTTCGCGCACAAAGGTTCGCACCAGACGCTGGCGCCCGCGCTTGCCATGCAGATGTTCCAGCAAGGCCAGCAGCGGGCGCTCGCCGGCGTCGAGGGTCAGATAGTCGAAATAGTCGAACAGACGCGGCTCGGTCAGCTCGCGCAGCTCGGTGTTGACGAAGCCGCCGCCCAGCGCCAGCGTGATCTGCGGATGCCTGGCCTTGATCGTCTGCGCGATCCGGAAAGCCGCGTAGACAGCACCCGGGAAAGGCACCGAAATCAGCACCAGTTGCGGTTGGTGGCGAGCGATCGCTGCCAGCGTCAGTTCCTGCAGCGTCGCGTCGACCAGATTCAGCGGCGCAGCCAGCGCTGCGGCCAGCGGCTCGAAAGTCGGTTGGCTGGTCGCCAGTGACTCGGCATAGCGGACGAACTCGAAGCGCGAGTCGACCGCATCGCGCAGCACATCGGCCAGATCATTCAGATAAAGCGTGGCCAGATGGCGCGCCCGGTCCTGCAGGCCCAAGGCACCGAAAGCCCAGGCCAGCGGGTCGCCGCCATCCTCGTCGATATAGACATCGAGCGAAGCAAAGCGCGGTCCCTCGGGCAGGAACTGGCGGCCGCAAATGCGCTGCGCCAAGGTCGAATCACGGCCCTGCAAAAAGGCAATCAGCGGCGTGATCGTTGCCAGATAGCGCGAGGTCTGCGCGGCGAAAGACTGTACCGGCGGCGACATCCTGCTTTGATCCAGCGCCAGCACCTGCTGCTGCAAAGCCAGCAGGCCCTCGCGCGAGAACAGTTTGAGCATCAGCGCCAGAGCCAGGTCCTCCTGCACCGCATCGACTCCGCGCGACCGCAGGAAACCGGTCAGGTAAGCGGTCGACGGATAAGGCGTGTTCAGCTGCGTCATCGGCGGGATGACTGAGAGCACTCGGAACGCTGGGGTCTGGGTCGGCATGGCGCGATTTTGCCAGCCGCACAAGCTTCAGCCGCTCTGGCTCAAAACGCATTGCTGCTGGATGTTGCCCGGACAGGGCCCGAGCCAGCGCAACTGGCTGGCGCCAGCCGGCGCCAGCGGGGCGTGCAGCGTCTGCGCCTGGGCTTGCGCCGGCGTGAAGTCGGCAAGCTGGATCCAGACGCCCGTCGCCGCTTCGCGGTATTCGAGCGCATAGCTGCTGCCCGGCCGCAGCATGCGACTGCTGATCAGGTATTCGCCGTTGGCGACCCTGAAGTCCGGCTTGTCGGCAAATGGCCGGGCCAGCGGCTCGCCAACAAACAAGCCCTGGCCGGGCCATTCGACCGCTTTCCAATAGGCCTCGATCAAGGTCTCACCGCGGTAATAGTGATCGATCAGCACCGAAGCGCGCGAAAACTTCTGGGTGAAATTGCAGGGCTCGGCAACCGTGCCGAAGCTTGCCGTCGCGCCAGCCGCCAGCCAGCTGGTGATCGGCATCTGGCCATTGGCCGAGGGCAGCAGGCCGCCATAGGAGGTCAGATGATCAGCCGCGGCACCGGGGCGATAGCTGTTGCTGGCAATTTCAGGCACCTTGGCAAGGCCGGTGAAATAGAACAGCAAACCCGACTTGCCACTGAGGCTGTCGCTGGCGCCTGTGGCCGGGTTGTCGAGGTAGTTGAGCAGCAAGCGGCCGGCCCACAGTGGTGGCAACTGCAAATAATCGGTGTAGCGCACGCTGCGTGCGCTGTCTCTGGTGCGCAGCAGAAAGCCCTCCCCGAGGGGAAAGCTGGCATCGGCGCTGACGCCGCGGTCGATCAAGCCGCGCGCCTCGACCAAGGTGGCCGCACCCAGCAGCATTGAGGGGCGGATCCTGAAATCGAGCCAGGGCCAGCCCGTTTCCGAGTCGAAATAGGGTGAAGTCGCTGTTGCCACGCAGCCGGCACCGCAGTATTTGGCATCGAACCCGAAAGCCATCGCGCTGGTAATGCTCATCGTGCAACTGCCTGCTACCCGCGATGGTGCAGTCCAGGTCAGCAGCGTCGCCTGCACCGCAGCGGGCAGCTTGGCATCGACCTCGGCTTTCAGGGCGGCGAAGTCGGCCGCGGAGATCTGATCGGCGCCGGTCGCCAGCTTGACGTGGATGATGTTGGCCGCTGGAATTCCGCGTGCCGCCTGGTAATAAGCGCTGATCGCTTCGGACTGCGGATCGCCTTCGGCAACGATCACCGCGAGCCCGGCAGCGTCGATTCCGCTGCGCGGCAGGTTCAGCATCAAGGGCGCCACCGGGACTGTCTGGCTTCTGTCGCCGCCACCTCCGCCGCAGGCGGCGAGCAACAAGATCGACAAGCCGTGGCGCCAAAACCGGACGTTCGGGTTGAAATGCTGCATGTTGCTGGCCTTGATCAGCCGACCCGCCAGCGCTCAAAACAAGGCCAAGCAAGAGTCGTCTGTTTCCAAAACACAACAGTTTCATCGATAGGCCAGGGCTGTCAACACCCAGAACAGTGCAGCTATTTTCTTAAAAATCCATATAAATAGTCATTTATGACAAAGTAAGCGCACGCCAACATCATCAATATGGTGCAATGCAGCGTAAAAACCCCAAGTGCGTGCACGTCACAAAATATTTACATTCAACGTCACTCGATGCAGAGCTTGCCCAAGGCTTGCTTTGCAAGGGCGGGCCGGGGAGACAAGAACAGCAAGGCAAGACAAACGAATAAAGTGACAAGTCACAATTCGGGCACCTGAGTAAAACCAGGTGCCCGTTTTATTTCCGGGCTCCAATCAGCCCGCAACCGCCCGAATTGCCCCCGATGATTGAACTGTTGAGCGTTGTCCTGGCCTCACTGCTGGCCGGTTTTGTCGATGCAGTGGTTGGCGGCGGCGGCCTGGTGCTGGTGCCTGCCCTGTTCAGCGCCTTCCCTCAGGCCGCGCCGGCCACCTTGTTTGGCACCGGCAAGGCCGCTTCGGTCTGGGGCACGGCCTGGGCCACGGTCCAATATTCAAAGCGCGTCAGCCTGAACTGGCCGAGGCTGTTGCCGGCCGCAGCAGTGGCGCTGGCGGGCAGCTTCGCCGGCGCATGGACCGTCACCCAAGTCAGCGCCGATGGTTTGCGTCGCGCCCTGCCCTTCATCCTGGTGGTGTTGCTGATCTACACGCTGGCACGCAAGGAGATGGGCCGCAGCCATCAACCCCGCTTCAGCGGTTCGGTCGAGACCCTGGTCGCCGCATCAATCGGCTTGGTGATCGGTTTTTATGACGGATTCTTCGGACCCGGCACCGGCAGTTTTCTGGTCTTCTTGTTCGTGCGGGTAATGGGCTATGACTTCCTGCATGCCTCTGCCTCGGCCAAGCTGATCAATGTGGCCAGCAACGCGGCGGCCTTCATCTTGTTTGCCGCCAAAGGCCATGTCTGGTGGCAGATCGCTGCGCTGATGGCCGTCGCGAATGTGCTGGGCAGCCTGATCGGCACGCGCGTCGCCTTGGCGCGCGGTACCGGTTTCGTTCGCGGCATGTTCGTGCTGGTCGTCAGCGCCTTGATTCTGAAAACCGGCTGGGATGCTTTCGGGCATTGATGAGCCCGCCCGTTTCAGGCTCGGGCAAGCTGAGGCCATCGGATAATCTCGCTCCATGACCAAGAACAGTCGCCTCGCCGCCCTGCAAAAGTTGACCAAGATGCTGCCTCAAGACAAGAAGCTCGAATTGCTGCGCCAGCTGATGGCAAAGGCCGGGCAGCAGCCGGTCGCGGCAGCGCCCAAGCAGCCGGCCCCGGCCGATGCCGAAGATCAGCAAGCCGTGCTTGACGCGCTGCTGCTGGTTGGCGGCACAAGGGGTGCTGCCGGCCTGGGCCTTTGGCTACAGGCCCTCGGGGTCAGACGCCATGCCGATGAGCAACCGTTCCAGACCGCCGATGTGACGCGCTGCTTGCAAAACCTGCAGCGCCGGGGTCTGATCGCAGAACGCCCGGGCCGCGGCTACTGGGCCGACCTCGGCGAGCATATCGAGCGGCTGCAAGCCTTGCTGCTGAAGCCGCAAGCCAAAGTCTATTGGCGCCGGCTCGCCTGGGTTTTTGCCGGCGGCCATGGCGAGCTGGATCGGCGTATCGGCTGGATGAGCTTCCACAGCAGCGACGAGATGGTTTTGATGCTGCGCTTGTTCATTTATTCGGGCGTCAGCTGGGATGAATACCGGCAGCAGATGCAAAGCACGCTGGACGAAATTGCCGACCCCGAGTATTTGCTCGCAGTCATCACCGACCCCTGGATGCCCAAAGCTACTGCCTCGCTCGACGTCAGCTTGAGCAGCGCCTTGGTCAGCCAAGTCATCGATCGCTTGCCGGCCAGCGATGCGCGGGTCTTGCAATTGCAGCAATGGCTGCGCCAGCGCTTCGAACAGGACCCGGACCTGCTCTCGCCCGGCTTGCGTTACCGCATGGCCGAAGTGCAAATGCTGGCGCTGGATTTCGCCGGCATGAAGCAGATGATGTCGGACATAGCCGGCCCGATCACCGAGGTCTTCGATGCCGGTTCAAGCGCGGCCCAAGGCGACTGGTCGGGGGCGGCGGAGCATTTCGAGACCAGCATCAAGGCCATCAGACAGGCCTCCGGCGTGCGCCGCGGCGCCCTCAGCTTCGCCTTGGCAAGAATCTATGTGATCAGCCTGCTGGCGCAATCCGACCCGAAGGCCTGGAGTCGAGCGCACAAATACTGCATTTCCGAATCAGGTTCACGCAGCCCTTCGGCCTTTGACGGCTGGGGACGCTGGGCGCATCTGATCGGTGTGCGACTCGGCGAAGCCAGCCTCGAAGAAGAAACGCTGCGCTATTCACCCGGGATCGAAACCTACCTTCCCAACCTCAGCCATGCCAGCGACGGATTGCTGCTGGCCGCCTGGCTGGGCCAGCCGGCACCAGGCTGGACGGCCAAGGCCGTCGCCACCTTGCTGCAAGGTCTGCAACAGACCGGACAGCTATGGCTGGCTTCCTGGGTGGCTGCGGCAGCGCAGCGGCTCGAACTCAGCGCGCTGCCGGTCGATCTGGCCGGCCGTCAGGCGCCGGCGAATTTTCTTGGCGCACCGCGTGAGCCATGGCGCGATGCACTGGCAGCCATCAGCGCGCTGGCCGATGAAAAAGCCACCAAGCCCGCCGCCAGTTCGACCGAACTGGCCTGGCAGCTTGAGCTCGACGCGCAGGGCCGGGTCCAGCAAGTCCAGCCCCTGGAACGCAGCTTCTCGGCCAAAGGCCTGCTCAAGCTGAAACCAATGACGCTGCTGAAGCTGAAGAAAAGCGGCAGCGGCAGCAATCGCGACAACGCCGTGCTGCGCCATATCGAGCGCACGCCCTTCGGCGGTGTCAACAGCTTGCAGATCGACGTCACACAGGCTGCAATAGCGCTGATCGGGCATCCGGCGGTGATGTTCGAGGATGCGCCGGGGCAATGGGTCGAGCTGGTCGAAGGCCAGCCCGAGCTCGAAGTATTGCGGCGCAAGAACAAAGACAGCGGGGCCGAACAGTTCGAGTTCAGCATCCACCCGCAACTGGTCAACCTCGAGCCGCCGCGACTGCATGGCTGGAACGGCAGCAACCATGAAACTGAATGGGCCAAGCGCGAAGGCTTGCGCGTGCTGCGCGAAGGGCCGCAGCGCGCCAGGCTGATCCGCATCAGCCCGGCGCAGCGCCGCGTTGCCGAACTGGTGGCGCAAGGCTGGGCGGTGCCGGCCAGCGCGAATGCCGAGCTCGGCGCTGCGCTGCAGGTGCTGAGCGGGATGTTCCAGCTGCACAGCGACGCCGAAGCAGGTCAGATGGTGGCCGGCGAAAAGCGCTTGCGCGCACGCCTGATCCCGCTGGGCGACGGCCTGCAACTGCAATTGGTGGCACAACCCTTCGGCGCCTTCGGCCCGGCTTTGACGCCAGGGCTGGGTCGGCCAAGGCTGATGTGCATGCATGAAGGCGTCAGCCTGGCGACCGAACGCGATCTGACGGCCGAGGCGCAGGCGCGCAACGAGGTGCTCGAGGCCTTGCCTTTTCTCGACCCCGAACTGGCTCCTGAAGCGCCCTGGCTGCTGGCCGACGCTGAAGAAGCCTTGCGTGCGGTCGAGTTGCTACCGGGCCTGCCCGGCATCGCCGCGCTCGACTGGCCCAAGGGCAAGCCGCTGCGCGTGACGCCGCTGGCCAGCACCGGGTTGAACGTCAAGGTCAGCAGCGGCCAGGACTGGTTGGCAGTGACCGGCGAAGCGCAGTTGGACGAGCAGCGCGTCCTCAGCCTGCAGGAGCTGATGGCCTTGACCCGCGCCTCGCGCAGCCGTTTCGTGCGCCTCGGCGAGGGCGAGTACCTGGCCCTGAGTGAGCAGCTGCGCCAGCAATTGCGCGACCTCGACGCACTGGGCCAGAGCAAGAAAGACCAGCTGCAACTGCCGCAGGCGACTGCTTCCTGGCTTGAAGAAACCTTGACCGACATGGAAGTGGCCGGCGACCGCCAATGGCGCCAGCGCATGGACGCGCTGGCCGACGCCGCCGCCTTGCAGCCGCAATTGCCGGCCGGGTTGCGCGCCGAGTTGCGCGCCTATCAGCTCGAAGGTTTTGTCTGGATGACGCGGCTGGCCCATGCCGGGCTTGGCGCCTGCCTGGCCGATGACATGGGGCTGGGCAAGACTGTGCAGACCTTGGCAGTGCTGGTGCAGCGGGCTGAACTGGGCCCGGCGCTGGTGCTGGCGCCGACCTCGGTCTGTGGCAACTGGTTGGCCGAAACCGCCCAGTTCGCGCCGGGTCTGCGCTGCAATATCTATGGTGAAGACAGCGATCGCGCCGGCATGATCGAGCAAGCCGGCCCCGGCGATGTGCTGCTGGTTTCCTATGCGCTGGCGCAAATCGACGCCGAGCTGTTTGCCGACAAGCAATGGGCCACGCTGGTGATGGACGAAGCGCAAGCGCTGAAAAATGCTGCGACCAAGCGCGCCCGCTCGGTGGCCGAATTCAAGGCCGATTTCCGCCTGGCCTTGTCGGGCACGCCGGTGGAAAACCGTCTCTCCGATCTCTGGTCGATCATGAATCTGATCAACCCAGGGCTGCTCGGCAGCGCGACCAAATTCGCCGAGAACTTCGGCAACCCGATCGAGCGTCAGCAGGACCAGGTCGCACGCCTGCGCCTGCGCCGGCTGGTCTCGCCCTTCCTGTTGCGCCGGACCAAATCGCAGGTGCTGCAAGACCTGCCGCCGCGCACCGAAATCGTCCATCTGGTGCAACCGAGCAGCGAAGAAAAGAGCTTCCTCGAGGCGCTGCGCCGCGATGCACAACAGGCGGTCGCCAAGGCCGCACAAGCCGGCGGTGCGCCGATGCAGGTGCTGGCCGAGCTGATGCGCTTGCGCCGCGCCGCCTGTGACCCGCGGCTGGTCGCGCCCGAGCTGGGCCTGGTCGGCTCAAAAATGGGCGAATTCGAGCGCATCGTGCGCGAACTGGTCGACGGCTCGCACAAGGCGCTGGTCTTCAGCCAGTTCACCGACTTTTTGAAGCTGCTGGCCGAACGGCTCGAGCTGATGGGCGTGCCCTACCAATACCTCGACGGCAGCACGCCGGCGGCCGAACGCACCAAACGCGTCGCCGCCTTCCAGCGCGGCGAGGGCGAGGTCTTCCTGATCAGCTTGAAAGCCGGCGGCTTCGGCCTGAACCTGACGATGGCCGACTATGTGCTGATCGTCGACCCCTGGTGGAACCCGGCCGCCGAAGACCAGGCCACCGGCCGCGCCCACCGCATGGGTCAGAAGCGCCCGGTGACCGTCTACCGCCTAGTCACCGCAGGCTCGGTCGAAGAGCGCATCATCGACCTGCACCGTGACAAGCGCGGCTTGGCCGATGGCATTCTGGAAGGCCAGGAAGAAGCCACCGTGCTCGACGCCAAGGCCATGGCGGAGTTGCTGCGGGGCTGAAAACAACTCGTCTCGGAAATTCTGTCGCCCGCCATGCAGGCCAGCGGCCGAAATGCCGGTCGAACTCGAGCTCGAACCTGGCAATATCGTCCCATCGGTGCCAGCAAGTCAGCCGCGCAATAACTCGGTCAACTGCAAGCTGAAAATTCGAATATCATCCGGCGCGTATGAAAAAACTCGCTTCATGGATCGTATTGCTGGCTGCCAATCTAATCGGTTGCGGTGGTGGCGATAGTCCCGGAGTCGAAGCCGCCGCGAAGATTGCAGCACCCGTCAACGCCACGCCGAAAATAAAAGTTTTGAGCGTGTCGGCAGACTCGTCCATTACTTTGCAGGATGCCATTGCCGTCCTGAAAATGATTGTCGGGCTTGAGGTTAATCCAGATGGAGCGCCAATCACAGCCAATCAGGCCTTTGCCGCCGATTACGATGGCAATGGCAAGGTCGAACTTGCTGACGCTATCGGGATATTGAAGCAAATCGTCGGACTCTCGCCGGGCGATCCAAAATGGGTGATTCTCGATCCGCAAGATCCGGGACTTCAAGCCAGAGCAAACTTGAATCCTGGCAGCGCACCGGGTTTGCCTTCTGCAACGACCCCAACCCTTGTCGCCGTATTGCGCGGCGATGTCTTGGGCAGTCCGGCCAGAACGGTCAGCTATGCCGACGGCTTGATACTCAGTCAGGGTACAGCCGGCAGCAACGTCATACCCAGCATCAATCTCACCGCCTCGGCTTCATCTGTTTTGCAAGGCGACAGCGTGACCTTGACCTGGTCATCGACCCATGCAATTTCCTGCAGCGCCGGTGGCGCATGGAGCGGCGCGTTGGCGACGCAGGGCAGTCAAGCGGTACCGGTTCTGGCTTTGGGGTCCAGCGAATTCACCCTCACCTGTGTCAACGGGCTCGCAGCGGCAGTTGTCAGCGTATCGATGAGCAGCACCGTCAAGCCCTATTTTCTGGAACAGCCCAATGCCTTTCCAGGCGCCGCCGCTTGGTTCAACTGGACCGATCCCAACAACGACCCGCCGGTCGTGGCCGGAGTCAACAAGGCATTGGCGATCGACATGAATGGCGATGGCGTCCAGGACCTTGTACTCTTCATGTCCAAGACCTATACCGGCATCGACACGGAATTGCCGGCCCGCACCAGGGTCGCGGTTTTAAGCCTGAATGCCCAGCGCCAATTTGTCGACATCACCTCGTCGGTCATCCAGGGCCCGAATTCTTTTGCCGGCTTGATCGCCCATCCACCCGTCATCGGCGATTTGAACGGCGATGGCAAGCCCGACATCGTCTTCGCTTTTGACCAGGATGATGGCCGCAAGAACCTGGTAAAAACCGGCCAACTCGGTGCCTTGATTTCAAATGCATCCGGCGGCTATTCAAGCTACTCGTTCAACCAGCAGGGTTACTGGCAAGATGCCGGCATTGGTTACGACAGCAAGGGCAAGGGTTTTGTACTCGGCATGGGGAGCATGTTCAACCTGCTCTATATGTCAAATTACACCTATCAATTCATCAATGGGGAATTCTCAATCGTCGAAAATCTGGCTCCTGCCATCGATCCGATGCGCGGAATATTTTTATCCAGCGCTGGAACCAAGTCTTCAGATCGCCTGATTGCCATCAACCAATCCAGATTTACCCAACTCGATGGCTACTTGAAAGATGCCGATGGGCAATGGCAATTGGCGGGTCAGTTATCCGCCTATCGATACCCCAAGGTCGGCAATGTCCGGATTTCCAATGGTAGCGGTTATTCGAATATCGAAGTTCACTCCAAGAACGGCAAATATGTATGGGGCGAGGGCGCCGGAAATGACGGCGGTTCAATGTGCGAAATTCAACTCAGTCCAGGTTCCGAAAAATTTGTCCTGATGTCGGTCTCCGAGAACACCTTTGATAATTTTTCTGAGGGCGCGACGATCACCATGGCCGACGTAACCCAGACGATGGACTGGGTTGGCGTGAAATTCCAGAACGGATCGTTGGTGTATCAGGACCTCAATTTCAACAATATCCCGAAAGGGGTCATCAATGCCAATCAACTCGAATGCATCGACGTCAACAATGATGGATATACCGACGTGGTGATCAACAAGAACCTGATTGGCGGCGTCGATAACCTGGCCCCGCTGATATTCATCAATAACAAGGACGGAACTTTTTCGGCCAGCAAATACTCGGATAGCTTGAGTATCCTTCCGACCCATTTGACAAGTCCGACGCCGATTTCATCGACGCTCATCGGTGATTTTGATGGGGACGGCATGCAGGACATCATCATGTTTCTGAGCAATCCTGCGCCGGTCGTGAACGGTGCGCCGACATTG
>CANFIC010000108.1 GCA_947446685.1 Burkholderiales bacterium | reverse complement strand
CTGAAGCGCCGCTCTTTGGGCGTTCCAGGCCGAAGGATGATTTCGCGGCTGGCAGCGTCTGCGAATTGCGCCGCGTCCAGGCCGGTGATGAAGGCGATGGCGCTGTCGATGCGCGCGTGCAGGTCGGCAAAACTTTGTTCATCGCCGGCAGCCGTGGGCGGCGTGACGCCGGCCAGCCTGGCGCAGATGCCAGTGGCAAAGTCACAAGCCACTTGCACCTGTTTGACCAGGGCGAACATGTCGGGGAACAGCCTGGCCTGCAGCAGCGCTGCAGGTTCGATATTGCGCGCCGCTGCATGGGCTGCAGACTTGCCCAGCGCATCGCTGAGAGCGCCCAGCAGTTGTTTGAAAACCGGGACCGAGCCCGCGTACGTGGGATTGCTCATGACAACTTTCGCGAAAATTCAGGGGCTCAAAGTCCCGGCTCAGCGCCGGGATCTGGTTTATTTTTTCTTTTTGCTGCGGTCAGCCACGACGGTGACGACCGTTGGCATCACTGCTCCGGGCGAAATCGGCTTCGGTGGCGAGCTGTCTTTCTTCGGCTTCTTGCCTTCCTTGTTGCTCTTTTGCTGTCCTTTTGCCATGGTCTTCTCCTGTTTGCTGTGCCCGAGGCACGGTTGGGGAATGCTTTGAGTTGCGTCGGTTCAAGCCGCCGGTCAAACCATCAGGGCTTGACTCCAGCCAAGCCGGCGCGGCCTGAGTCTCGCACAGCTTGAGGCTGTCAGCCGCTTCAGGGCGAGATTGGCAGGCCAGCGCTACCCGCGGGTTGACCTGCCAACGCGACATGGCCGCCGCTGATCAGGTCGACCTCGACCACCAGATCGGGGAAACGGTGCAGGAACTCGGCAAAGTTGGCGCAGCCCAGCGCCTGTTCATCGAACGAGGGCAGCAGGCGTTTGATGAAGACCTTCAGCGCGCTGCGCGACACATAGTTCTCGCCATTGCGGTCGACCAGTTGCTTCAACGCGCGCTGCATTGCTAGTTTTGCCTCATCGAGCGATGGTGAACCGACATCTTCGACTTCGACGTCGGGTTCGGCGCTGGCGGGTTCGATCTCAGCAGGCTCGACTCCAAGCAGCGGGGTGACGGCTGGAGGATTCAACTCGGCTGAAGCGGCGAGCAGGTTTTGATAAAACTTGAACTCGTTGCAGCTGGCGATCCAGAAACGGTTGCTGACCCCGGAGACGCCGACGCCGGCGATGAAGCGACCGGCTTGCTTGATCTTTTGCGCCAGGCTGATGAAGTCGCTGTCCGACGACACCACCACCACATGGGTCAGGTGTCCATGGTTGCTGACATCGCTGAGCGCATCGAGCGCCATGCGGATGTCGGCGCTGTTCTTCATGTTCTGGCCGCGCGGGAACATCTGGATCAGGTCGACCCCGGCTTCGTTGAGGGCATGGCGATAGTTGGCAAAGAACTGCCAGTTGCCATAGGCGCGATTGATGATGATGTCGCCGAGCGAGGCTGCATATTCAAGGATCGGCGTCAGGTTGACGAACACCGGTTGGGACTTGAGGCGGTTATCGCGGTAAGCGCCATCGCCATGGGCGGCATTCGCCAGCACGGCATGGAGGTTTTCAAAGTCCCAGTAAATCGCCACCTTGGCGGCTTCTTCTCGCATCAGCATGTCAGTTGAAATTCTTTCGAAATGGGTGGGCCCGAGATAAGTCGGGCAACCTTGAAGCTTAACGCCTGCCGGGGTCAGCAACTGCCCTTGGCTTTCTATATAGCGAAAAGTAGATAAGCAATCTACGATTTTATAGTTCCGCTATCTATAAACCTTCCCTACAGTCCACCCCCTGGCGCCCATGCCCTGAGGGCTGGCCTCAACTTGACCTGCTGCTATGTACGCCTATACCGATTTCGACCGCCAATTCGTCCGCGCCCGCGCCGCCCAGTTCCGTGACCAACTGGAACGCAACTTGGCTGGCACCTTGACCGAAGATGAATTCCGTCCGCTGCGACTGCAGAATGGCTGGTACGTGCAGCGCCATGCGCCGATGCTCCGGATTGCCGTTCCCTATGGCGCCCTGAGCAGTCGGCAGTTGCGCGCGCTGGGCCAGATTGCGCGCGAATTCGACCGCGGTTATGGGCATTTCACGACGCGCCAGAATCTGCAGTTCAACTGGATTCCGCTGACGCAAGCGGCGGACGTGATGGACGCGTTGGCGGCGGTCGACATGCATGGCATCCAGACCAGCGGCAACTGCATCCGCAACACTACCAGCGATGCCTTTGCCGGCGTAGCGCCCGACGAGATCGTCGACCCGCGGCCCTATGCCGAGCTGCTGCGCCAGTGGAGCACGCTGCACCCCGAGTTCGCCTTTTTGCCGCGCAAATTCAAGATCGCCGTCAGTGGCGCGCTCGAAGACCGCGCCGCGATCGCTTGGCATGACATTGGCCTGCAGTTGCTGAAAAATGCTGCTGGCGAGGTCGGCTTCAAGGTCCTGGTCGGTGGCGGCATGGGACGCACGCCGGTGATCGGGCAAGTGATCAATGAATTTTTGCCCTGGCAGCAGATCCTCGTCTATGTCGAGGCGATCGTGCGCGTCTACAACCGCTATGGCCGGCGCGACAACCTCTATAAGGCGCGCATCAAGATCCTGGTCAAGGCTGAAGGGCAGAAGTTCTTCGATGCGGTGAATACCGAGTTCCAACAGATTCTTGAACAGGATGCCGCCGGCCGCGAACATCTGCTGCCTGAAGCCGAGCTTGAACGCGTCGCGGCCGGTTTCAAATTGCCTGCCAGCGTGCAGGAAGGTCTGGCCAGCGACATTTTTGAAGGCGTGGCTGACGGCGCTTACAAGCGCTGGCTGACACGCAATGTGCATGGCCATCGCCTGAGTGGCTATCGTGCGGTGACCTTGTCACTGAAGCATCCTGGCCTGCCGCCTGGCGACTTGACTGATGTGCAGATGGAAGCTGCCGCCGACCTGGCCGAGCGTTTCAGCGCCGCCGAGTTGCGCGTCACCCATAGCCAGAATCTGGTGCTGCCCTGGGTGCGCGAAGCCGATTTGCCGGCCTTGTTCGAAGCCGCCAAGGCGAATGGATTTGCTACGCCGAACATCGGCCTGCTGACCGACATGATTGCTTGCCCGGGCGGTGATTTCTGCGCTTTGGCGAATGCCCGCTCGATTCCGGTGGCGCAGGCGATCACCGAGCGCTTCGAAGACCTCGACGAACTCTATGACCTCGGCGACATCGACCTGCATATCAGCGGCTGCATCAACAGCTGTGGCCACCATCACAGCGGCCATATCGGCATCCTCGGCGTCGACAAGGACGGCAAGGAGTGGTACCAGATCTCGCTCGGCGGCTCCGACGGCAAGGTCCTCTCGGGCAGCCCGGTGGCCGGGCGCGTGATCGGCCCGTCATTTGCGGCTGACGAGGTGCCTGATGTGATCGAGTCGGTGGTCGACAGCTATCGCAGCCAGCGTCTGAGCGGCGAGCGCTTCATCGACACGGTGCGCCGCATCGGCATCGAGCCCTTCAAAGCGCCCGCCAATGCGGTGCGTACGCTGACCGGACAGGCGGCGGCCCAATGAGTTTGAAACCCATGAAATTCATCGACATTCACGACCCCCATTGGCACCATGTGGTTGGCGAAGACGGCCCGATGCCGCATCCTGATCCAGCCCCGAACCTGCTGCTCTCGCTCGAACAATGGCATGCCGTGCGTGGGCATTGGCCAGTCGGCTTGAGCACCGGCATCGAGTTGCCGAATGACTTCGACATCGCCTTGCTGGCAGCTGACTTGCCGCGACTGAACCTGGTCGTGTTGCATTTCCCCAAATGGGTCGACGGCCGGGCCTACAGCCAGGCCAGGCTGCTGCGTTCGCGCTATCGCTTTGGCGGAGAAGTTCGCGCCCGCGGTGAGGTGCTGGTCGACATGCTGCCGCTGCTGGCGCGCACTGGTTTCGACGCAGTGCAACTGCGAGCTGACCAGAGCCAGACAGCGGCTGAGCGCGCTTTGAGCTTTTTCCCGGCCCATTACCAGGGCGATGTCGCAGCGACCCAGCCGGTCTTTGCCAGGTCTTGAAGATGAACGGTGAAACTTCCAGCTTCGGCGCAGCGGCCCTTGCATCAGCAACAGCGCTGTATGCGCGCCAAACGGTGGGCTTCGAGGCCCGCCTGGCCGCCAGCCTCGAGGTGCTGCAGCAGGCTGTGGCCGAGCATGGTTCGGGCCTCTTGCAGTCGACTTCGCTGGGCGCTGAGGACATGGTGATCACCGACCTGATCGCGCGCCATCGCCTGCCGATCGCTTTGGCCACGCTCGACACCGGCCTGCTGCATGGCGAGACCTTGGCCTTGCTGGACCAGACCCGGCTTCGCTACGGTCTGGCGATCGAAGTCTTCAGCCCGGCCAGCCAGCAGGTGATCGAGTTCGTCCGCGCCAACGGCGAGCGGGCGATGTACGACAGCGTCGAATTGCGCAAGAACTGCTGCGGCATTCGCAAGCTCGAGCCCTTGAGCCGCATGCTGGCCGGCCGCAGCGCCTGGATCACCGGCCTGCGCCGCGAGCAGTCGGCCAACCGGGCGGATGTGCCGTTCGTCGAGCCAGATGGCCAGGGCCGCAGCAAGATCAACCCGCTGGCGCAGTGGAGCTGGGCCGATGTCTGGCATTACATCGCCAGCTTCAAGGTCCCCCACAACGCCCTGCATGACCAGTTCATGCCCAGCATCGGCTGCGCGCCCTGCACTAGAGCGATCGCCGTCGGTGAAGATTTCCGCGCAGGCCGATGGTGGTGGGAGGAGTCCAGCAAGGAATGCGGCTTGCACACCACGTATCAAGAGACAGGAGTTGCCGCATGAACGCACCGATGAATTCAAGAAATTTGCTGCCGACGATCGACCAGCGTCACCTCGACCATCTGGAAGAAGAAGCAATCTTCATCCTGCGTGAGGTCGCTGCGGCTTTCGAGCGGCCGGCGTTGCTGTTCTCGAGCGGCAAGGATTCCTGCGTGGTGCTGCGTTTGGCTGAAAAGGCCTTCAAGACCCGTATTGCTGCCGACAGTTCCGGCAATGAATTCAAGGGCCGCCTGCCTTTCCCGCTGCTGCATGTCGACACCGGCCACAATTTCCCCGAGGTGATCGCATTCCGCGACCAGTTGGTGCAGGCCAATGGCGAGCGCTTGATCGTCGCGCACATGGATGAGTCGATCAAGAACGGCACTGTGCGACTGGCCCATCCGCTCGAGTCGCGCAATGGCCACCAGACAGTGACCTTGCTTGAAGCAATCGAGGAACATCGCTTCGATGTGCTGATCGGCGGCGCGAGGCGCGATGAAGAGAAGGCCCGTGCCAAAGAACGCATCTTCAGCCACCGCGACAGCTTTGGCCAATGGCAGCCCAAAGAGCAGCGGCCCGAGTTGTGGACCTTGTTCAATACGCGGATCCGACCGGGTGAGCATATGCGCGCCTTTCCGATCAGCAACTGGACCGAGCTCGACGTCTGGCTTTATCTGGCGCGCGAAAACATCCCGCTGCCGAGCCTTTATTACTCGCATCAACGTGCCGTGATCCGCCGCAAGGGCTTGCTGGTGCCGCTGACGGCGGTGACCCCGCCCGAGGCCGGCGAAACAGTTTCAACCGCGACCGTGCGCTTTCGCACCGTGGGCGACATGACCTGCACCTGCCCGGTCGAGAGCCTGGCCGCCAGCGCCACCGACATCGTTGCCGAGACGCTGACCGTCACCGTCAGCGAACGTGGCGCCACCCGCATGGACGACAGAACGTCCGAGGCTTCAATGGAACGCCGCAAGAAAGAGGGCTACTTTTGATGAGCGCAGTTTTGAGCAAGCTGGTGCACCAGCTGGACATCGACACCCATCACCGGGCGCTGCGCTTTCTGACCGCTGGCAGCGTCGATGATGGCAAGAGCACCCTGATCGGCCGCCTGCTCTATGACAGCCGGGCGATCCTGGCCGACCAACTCGATACGCTGGAAAAGCGCGCTGCGGGTCAGCCGATCGATCTGAGCTTGTTGACTGACGGGCTCGAGGCTGAACGCGAGCAGGGCATCACGATCGACGTCGCCTACCAGTATTTCGCCACCAAGTCGCGCAAATTCATCATTGCCGACGCACCCGGCCATGAGCAATACACCCGCAATATGGTGACCGCTGCTGCGGGCTCGGACGCCGCCGTTGTGCTGGTCGACATCACCAAACTCGACTGCAGCGTCGGCGCCGTGCAACTGCTGCCGCAGACAAGGCGGCACAGCCTGCTCGCCCATCTGTTGCGCGTGCCCAGCATCGTCTTTGCCGTCAACAAGCTCGACGCGGTGGCTGAGCCCGGCCCGGCGTTTGCCGCAGTGTCGAAAGCGCTGCATGCCTTCGCGGCCCAGGCTGGCATAGAAGTGACTGCCATCGTGCCGGTTTCAGCGCTGCGCGGCGACAACGTCACCCAGCCGCCGGGTGACGACTGGGCTGTCTGGTACCAGGGCCCGTCGTTGCTGCAGGTGCTGGAGAGTCTGCCGGGGGTACAGGAACCTGTTGAAGGCCAGTTGCTGCTGCCGGTGCAATATGTCGCCCGCGAACCTGGCGAGCAATCCGAAGGTGCCGGAAATCAGCCGCGCACCCTGTGGGGCCGTATTGCCCATGGCCAGGTTCAGGCCGGCGATGAAATCCAGATTCTGCCCAGCGGCCAGACCGCGATCGTGACCGAACTGCGGCGTGCCGGGGCAACCGTAAAACATTGCGTGGCGGGTGAATCGGCCGGCTTGCTGCTGGACCGGCAACTTGATGTGTCGCGCGGCGACTGGATCGTCACACCGGGGTCGGCCCGATTGACGCAGAGTTTCGATGCGACGCTGGCCTGGCTCGATACCGAACCGGCCGTGGCCGGGCGCAAATATTGGCTGCGGCATGGCAACCGCTGGGTGCAGGCCCGGATTGCTGCGATCGAACACCGGATGGACATCCACAGCCTGCAAGCGCAAGCCGCGGTCCAGTTGAACGTCAATGAAATCGGCCGGGTCCGCATCGAGACGCAGAGCGCCTTGCCGGTCGAGCCCTATGTCGAGAACCGTATCGCTGGCAGCCTGATCGTCGTCGACCCGGCGACGAACCGCACCAGCGGCGCGCTGCTGGTCAGTCAGGGTCACTGAAATGGGCCGCGTCATTTTCGTCAGTGCCGGGCCGGGCGCAGCCGATCTGATCACGCTGCGTGGCGCGCGTGCGCTTGCCGCAGCCGATGTGGTGCTGTTCGACGCCCTGACCGATTCAGCCTTGCGCGATCTGGCCCCGAAGGCGCAATGGATTGACGTCGGCAAACGTGGTTTTTGCCATTCGACCAAGCAGACGGCGATCAATGCCTTGCTGGTCAAGCAGGCGCGCGCGCATCAACTGGTTGTGCGTCTGAAAGGTGGCGATGCCAGCATCTTTGGCCGCCTCGAGGAAGAACTGCTGGCGCTGAACGAAGCCGGCATCAGCAGCGAGGTCGTGCCGGGTGTCAGCGCCGCATTGGCCGCAGCCGCCCATACAGCCAGACCGTTGACCAGGCGCGGCAATGGCCGCAGCGTCAGTCTGAACACGGCGATGACCAGGGACGGCGCCTTGCCGCTGCAGCGCAATGCCGACACCGAAGTGTTCTACATGGCGGGCCGCCAACTTGGGGCCTTGGGTCGGCGGCTGATCGAGGCCGGTTGGGCGGCAGACTTGCCGGTCAATGTGGTGTCGCGCGCCGGCTGTGCGGATGCGCTCTCGAGCGACCATGCGCTGGCCGATCTGGCAGCCGCAGCGCTCTTGCATCAGGGCCGGCCGACCGTGGTGATCGTCGGGGCTGGTGCCAGCCTGCTGCCGCAGCGCCACGCTTTGCCCGAAATATCGGGCATCAAAGCAGGGCTTGAGTCGGATCAAGTGCTGACATCGACGCCGAGAGATTAAAATCCGCGGTTAACCGTTTTGCCGGTGCCTGAATAGATGCCGGCATCCTTGCCTTTTTGTGATCCCATCCACGAGTTTGCCCCATGACCCATGTCGTCCTCGAATCATGCATCCGCTGCAAGTACACCGACTGCGTCGATGTCTGCCCGGTTGATTGTTTCCGCGAAGGCCAGAACTTCCTGACCATCGATCCCGATGAATGCATCGATTGCGCCGTGTGCATTCCTGAATGCCCGGTCAACGCGATCGTTCCTGAGGAAGATGTGCCCGGCGATATGCAGCACATGATCAAGCTGAACGCCGATCTGGCCAAGAAATGGCCCAGCATCACCAAGCGCCATGCGCCGCTGCCGGACTCCGATGACTGGAAAGACCGCACGGGCAAGTTGCCCGAACTGATCCGCTGAAATCTGCCCGGCCCAGCGCCGCGCCCCAAGAATGGAATCTCAATTGAACGCACAGACGCCCACGACAGCCGTCGAACAGGCTGGGTTGATAGAAACGGACGCAGTCATCGTCGGTGCAGGCCCGGTCGGCCTGTTCCAGGTGTTCGAGCTCGGTTTGCTGGAAATCAAGGCCCATGTGATCGACTCGCTGGCCTATCCGGGCGGGCAATGCGTCGAGCTCTACCCTGACAAGCCGATTTACGACATTCCTGCCGTGCCGATGTGCACCGGCCAGCAATTGACCGACAGCCTGCTCAAGCAGATCGAGCCCTTCGGTGCGACCTTCCATCTGGGTCAGGAAGTGGTGACGGTCGAGAAACAGGAAGATGGCCGGTTCTTCGTCGAAACGGCCAAGGGCACGCAGTTCCTGACCAAGACGATCTTCATCGCCGGCGGCGTCGGCAGCTTTCAGCCACGCACCCTGAAGGTCGACGGAATCGAGAAATACGACGGCAGCCAGTTGCATTACCGCGTTCGCAACCCCGAACAGTTTGCCGGCAAGAACCTGCTGATCGTCGGTGGCGGTGACTCGGCACTCGACTGGGCCCTGAACTTCTGCGCCGGCAATGCTGACGGCACCAGCAACAAGGCCGAGAGCGTGATCCTGCTGCACCGTCGCGATGGTTTCAAGGCCGCGCCTGCCTCGGTAGCCAAGATGCGCGCGCTGTGCGACGCTTATGAAATGCAATTCCTGGTGGGCCAGGTGACCGACATTGTTGAAGCCGAAGGCGCACTCAACGCGGTGAAAGTCACTGGCGGCGATGGCATCACGCGGGTCGTGCCTTGCGATCAAGTGCTGGTGTTCTTTGGCCTGTCGCCCAAACTCGGTCCGATCGCTGAATGGGGTCTGGCGCTGGAGCGCAAGCAGATCGTCGTCGATACCGAAAAGTTCCAGACCAATGTGCCGGGAATCTTCGCGGTTGGCGATGTCAACATCTATCCGGGCAAGAAGAAACTGATTCTGTCGGGCTTTCATGAAGCCGCCCTGGCTGCTTTTGGCGCAGCGCCGATCATCTTCCCGGACAAGCGCATTCACCTGCAGTACACCACCACCAGCCCCAAGTTGCACAAGGTGCTGGGCGTCGAGTCGCCGGTCTTCGACTGAGTGGATCGAAAGTTCCGCAAAAAGCCCGCCTTGTGCGGGCTTTTTTGTCGGCGCTTACAATTGCCAACGTCGGACAGGTTTGGTTTTGTCCGGCAATCGCTAGGGGTGCTGGTTCAAGACGAACCGGCTGAGAAAGTCCCTTTGAACCTGTCTGGGGTGTTGACATCAATACCCCAGAGTCCCGCAAGGGACTGAGTTAATCCTCGCGCAGGGAAGCCAGCATCAGCCCACGTCGATCTACCCTTCTCATGACGTCAGGGCTTTGTGACGCCGACCTGCCATCGCATGAAATCGACGATGGCAAATCACAATAAGTCCTCCACCTTGCTGGCCGCAGCGGCCAGCCTCCTTTGCAGCAATCTCGCCCTGGCACAAGCGCTGCCGATGGTCTCGGTCAGCGGCCGCTCGGCGGATGCGCCGGTGCTGGTCGGCGGCTTCGGCAATACGCCGATCGCCAAGTTGCCGCTGCAGGCCGATGTGCTGGGCAGCGAACGCCTGCTCGACGCCGGCATCAATGCGTTGTCTGGCATCACCAACCTCGACGCCAGCATCAGCGACGCCTACAACTCGCAGGGCTATGTCTCTTACCTGAAGATCCGCGGCTTCGATCTCGACAACCGCTTCAACTACCGGCGTGACGGCTTGCCGATCAATGCCGAGACCGCCTTGGCGCTGGGCAACAAGTCAGCCATCGAAGTGCTCAAAGGCACCAGCGGCATCCAGGCCGGCATCAGCTCGCCGGGTGGTCTGGTCAATCTGGTCGTCAAGCGCCCGACGGTCAATCTGACCACCTTGAGTCTGGCCTACAGCGAAGCCGGCACGCTGGAAGCCGCTGTCGACTGGAGCCAACGCTTCGGCCCGGCTGATGCCTTCGGCCTGCGCATCAATGCCGCAGGGGCCCGGCTCGACCCCTTGCTTCAGGACGCCAAGGGCAGCCGCAGCTTGCTGGCTGTGGCCGGCGATTGGAAGCTTTCGCCCGACACCTTGATCGAGGCTGAGTTCGAGCTGAATCGCCAGAGTCAACCGAGCCAACCCGGCTTCAG
>CANFIC010000107.1 GCA_947446685.1 Burkholderiales bacterium | reverse complement strand
GGCTTCGAGGCCACGTCCTGGTTCGGCCTGCTGGCACCTGCCGGCACGCCGCCGGCGGTCATCAGCAAACTGAGCCTGGCGATCATCAAGGTGCTGGGTCAGGCCGATGTAAAGAAAAGAATCAGCGAACAGGGCGGCGAAGTCATCAGCGAAACGCCCGAACAGTTCGCCGCCTTCATCCAGGCCGAAACCCTCAAATGGGGCAAGGTCGTGCGCGAATCAGGCGCCAGCGTCGACTGAGTTTCACCTTCCTGCAGGGCAATTCAAACTGGCATCAGCTCGGCGCCGAGTTGGCCGACCTTGACGTAGATGAGCGCGCCCTCGGGCCCGGTGAACGGGGTATGGCGGCTCCAGCGCGGACTGCGCAGCCAGCTGCCTGCGGGGTAGCTGCCTCCTTCGTCGCTGAAGACGCCTTCCAGCACCAGGATCTCCTCGCCGCCCGGATGCACATGGGTGTTGAACTTCGTTTCAGGGGCCCAGCGCACCAGCGCGGTGTCGACCCCGTCGTGCGAATGCAAGGGCAGCACGGTCAAGCCGGGCACCATGCCTTGGCGCCAATGACCGCTGCGGGTATCGATCCGCAATGGCTTCAGGTCATCGGCGGCAAACTGGCGCAGCTTGACGAACAGCAGGCATCCGCCCTGCGAGCTGGGCTTGTGCGCGCTGCCCGGCGGATTGCGCAGGTAGGTGCCGGCCGGATGATCACCGCTTTCGTCGGAGAAGCTGCCCTCAAGAACGAGAATCTCTTCGCCCCCGCCATGCACATGGCGCTCGAAGCTTGACCCGGGCTGGTAACGCACGATGCTGGTGGCACGCGCCACTTCAGCACCAACCCGGTCGAGCATCAATCGATCGACCCCAGCCTGCGGCGAAGGGGTCCAGCTCGCATCGGCCGCCAGGGCGACCACGCGCAGAGAGAAATCATCGTGCAAGTTCATTTCAGGCCAGCGGGTAGCAATCGAGCCTGCATTGTGGCGGCTGGGCGGGAAACTCAGGGGCGAGGCGATGCAGAGTGGTCACCTGCTGACTCCAGGTTCAAGCATTGCGACTTGACTTCCGGGCAAGTCAGTCCTGTTATCGGCTTGGCTGCCTACCTGAATCGTAGGTCAGCGGAATCTGCTGCCGCAACTTCAACGTATATACTTTCCATATATTTGAAGGAGATGCATGATGGCCACCGCCAATGATTCCCTGTTGCTGAAGTTCCGACCTACGGATTCGGCTTTGGGGGTCACTCGCAAGACGGTCAAGTCCATGGCGACGCGGCTGGGTGTTCCCGAGACCCAGATCGTTCACCTCGCTTTGGCAAAGCTGGCTGAGGAAACCCTGGATTCCTACGCGGCCGATAGCGGGCCACTGAACGCCAGGCAGCTGACGGCGGTCAAGGCCGATGCAGCCAAGCATTTGCCCAAGGGCAAGCTGCTGTCCGAAGAGTCGCTGTTCCCATGACCCCTTGGCTCCCACCGTCGCCTGGCGACATTGTGTGGTGCCACTTCCCGTTCTTGCCTGCGACGGACCCCGGCCCCAAACCCAGGCCGGCACTGGTGGTCGGTGTAAGCCGGTTTGAGGACGGTGTGTCGATCAAGGTGGCCTACGGGACGACCCAACGCACGAAGTCGCTTCGGGCTGGTGAATTACTGATCTCGAAGGACAAGCACCCGGTTGCCTTCAAGCAGGCGGGTCTGGCTTTCGATACCAAATTCGATTTGAACCAGGTGACCGAGCTGCCTTGGTCCGCGCGGTATTTCAAGGTGCCGCCGAGCCCTGCCTATGGCCAGACGCCCAAGCTGGGATCCCTGCATGCCTCAATGAGCAAAGCACTTTTCGCAGCCCATAGCGCGACGCTCCAGTAGCAAGTCTTGCACGTCTGCCTGTTTCGAGCATTGCGGCTTGAGTCCTCTCAATCCGGGCTTGATGTCCTGCCCGAGGCTGAAGCCCTTCGTACAGCAATTCTTGAAGGACGGTCCGGATCATGTGGAAACTACTTTCTTGCAGCTTTCTGTTCGCTTCTTGCTTGGGCCTGGCCGCAGCCGACAGTCGTGACAAGCCGATTGCATCGCAGCAACTTGGCAACGACCTCTTCATCGCCGGCGGCGCCGTCACCGTGGTTCAAGCGGTGGCCGGCGACCTGATCATGTCGGGCGGCAATATCGACGTCGACTCGGCAGTGGCAGGGGATGCGCTGGCACTCGGCGGCAAGCTGCGGCTCGGCGCCGACATCGGTCAATCGGTCTATGCAGCGGCCGGACAGATCACGATCAAGGGCAAGGTCGGTCGCAATGCGCGTCTGGCCGGCGGGCAGATCGAGCTCGGCCCGCACTCCGAAATTGCCGGCAATGTCTCGGCCGTCGGCGGCCAGCTAGGCCTGTCAGGCAGCATCAACGGGCATGTCCAGGCAGCAGGCGGGCGGATCCTGATCGACGGGCCGATCGCCGGCGATGTGATCGCGCACAGCAGCAGCCTGGAGCTGGGGCCGAACGCGCGCATTGCCGGCAAGCTGCGCTACCGCAGCCGCGAAGCCCTGAAACAAGACCCGAAAGCCGAAGTCACAGGCGGCATCGAGCAGTTGCCCAGCCTGGGCCGGCGTGACGACGAAGCCCGCAAGAGCGAGCAGGTCAAGCATGGCCTCGGCCTTG
This sequence comes from Burkholderiales bacterium, assembly GCA_947446685.1. Taxonomy (GTDB): domain Bacteria; phylum Pseudomonadota; class Gammaproteobacteria; order Burkholderiales; family Burkholderiaceae_C; genus Paucibacter_A. The sequence continues at coordinate 7,882 of CANFIC010000107.1, read as the reverse complement.
CTGCTGGTGGCTTGTGGACGCTGGGACTGGTGCTGCTGGCCGGGTTGCTGCTGGCTTTGCTGCCGGGCTTCACGGGCGCTATAGGCCGGACGCTGCGCTTGCGCCTTGGCGCGAGCCTCTTGCTCGGCTTCGCCTGGCTGGTCTGCGTGCCGGTGGCCGCGGTAATCCTCTGCTTCACGCTGGTCGGCATGCCGCTGGCGCTGGTTTCGATGGCGCTCTATGTCGCCATGCTGCCGCTGGCCTATACCGGCGCAGCCATCAGCCTGGGCGACTGGGTTCTGGCGAAATGGCTGCCAACAAGGGCAGCCAAGCTGTGGGTGCGCATCAGCGCCAGTGCGGTCACTTTATTCGCCCTGTCTTTGCTCAGCTGGATTCCGCTGTTGGGCTGGCTGATCGGCTTCAATCTTCTGCTGGCCGGCCTGGGCGCCTTGCTGCTGCAAGCCAGGCAGATGAAATCGCCAGCCGCCAATTGAATCACCCCCCAGCGCGCTGCCGCGCCAACGCCACGAACCAGCCGATGCTGTCGGCATTGACCATCGCATCGCGCTTCATCACGCTGTCGGGGTCGGCGCCGAGCAGCAGCTTCTTCACCGGCAGCTCCATCTTCTTGCCTGACAGGGTGCGCGGCAGGCCGTCGAGCTGGAACAGCTGATCGGGCACATGGCGCGGCGACAGCGCGCGGCGCACTTCGGCCTTGATGCGTAAGGTCAGCGCGGCGTCGAGCGTGAGGCCGGGGCGCAGCACGACGAACAAGGGCATCCAGCTTTCGCGCCCCAGGTATTCGAGGTCGACGACCAGACTGTCGAGCACCTCGGGCAGGGCCTCGACCGCGCGGTACAGCTCGGAAGTGCCCATGCGCACGCCATGGCGGTTGATCGTCGCATCGCTGCGGCCGTAGATGATGGCACCCGTCGCACCCAGCTCGGCATGGGGCATCAGGCGGATCCAGTCGCCATGGCGCCAGACGCCGGGAAACATGTCGAAATAGCTGTCGTGCAGCCGCTGCCCATGCTCGTCACCCCAGAGGTACAAAGGCATCGAGGGCATCGGCTTGACGCAGACCAGCTCGCCGACTTCATCGAGCAAGGCCTGGCCGGTTTCGCTCCAGGACTCGACTGCGGCACCCGGCAGCGGCATTGCATTTCGCCGGCGATCACCGGCAGCGTTGGCAGGCCGGCGATGAAGGCGCCAGCGAAGTCGGTGCCGCCGCTGATCGTGGCGATCCAGATGTCTTGGCCATCGACCTTGGGCAGCTGCGCCCAGATCCAGCGATAGGCGTCTTCGGCCAGCGGCGAGCCGGTTGAGCCGATCGCGCGCAGCTTTGACAGATCGGCCTCGCGCTGCGGCAAGGTGCCGGCCTTCAGGCAAGCCGAATAAAAGGCCGCGCCAGCACCGAAAAATGTCACGCCGGCCGCGCCGGCAAAGCGCCACAGCGTGCCCCAGTCCGGCGGCTGGCCCGGCCCGTTGGCGCCGGCTGGGTTGCCGTCATAGATGCACAAGGTGGTGCCGCCAAGCAGGCCGGCCACCTGGCTGTTCCACATGATCCAGCCGGTCGAAGAAAACCAGTGGAAACGCTCTCCGGTCAGCGCCGAAGGGCCGAAGTTGTTGTGCAGCGTGCCGCATTTCAGCGCCTCGAGCATCACGCCGCCATGCCCATGGACGATGGGCTTGGGCAGGCCGGTGGTGCCGCTGGAATAAACGACCCAGAGCGGCTGGTCGAAGGGCAGCCATTCGGGCTCGAAGGCATCAACTGCCGGCCCGCTGGCGCTCAGCAACGAAGCCAGGTCATGGACTTGCCGGCCCGGCAGCTCGGGCAAGGGGGCGGCAATATCCAGATGGCGCCACAGGATCAGCTGCTCGACGCTCGGCAGCTCGGGCAGCAACTCGGCCAGTACCTCGCGCCGGTCATAGGCCTGGCCGCCCCAGCGGTAGCCGTCCGCCGCGATCAGGACCTTGGGCTCGATCTGACGAAAGCGGTCGAGCACCGACACCGGCCCCATATCGGGTGAGCAGATCGACCAGATCGCGCCAATGCTCGCGCAGGCCAGAAAAGCCACCGCCGTCTCGGGCCGGTTCGCCAGCACCGCGCCAACGCGGTCGCCCCTCTGAACGCCCATTTCGCGCAGCGCCAGCGCCAACGCCGCCACCTGCCGCTTCAGCTCGGGCCAGGACAACTCACTCAGCGCGCCGCTGGCCAGCATCGGCTCATCGGCAAAGACGATCGCCGGACAGCCGGCCGCATCAGCTTTCTCGACATGGCGCAGCACCTGGCGGGCATAGTTCAGCTGCGCGCCTTCAAACCATTGCGCACCCGGCATGACTTCGGCAGCAATCACCTGGCGATAGGGCGTTGGCGATTCGACCTCGAAATAATCCCAGATCGAACCCCAGAAGCCCGGCAGATCGTCGACCGACCATTGCCACAGCGCGTCATAACTGTCGAACTGCAGACCGCGTTCGCTGCGCAGCCAGTTCTGGTAGCGGGTGATCTGGGCTTCGGGCATTGCAGGCATGGGCTTCCTCGAGCTGAGCTGATGGCCGACTGTGCCAGATCCGGCAGCTGAGCCATGTCACGCAAGTACCAAGCTGCGTCAAGGTGCTGCGGCTGCAATGCGCTAGGCTCGACGCCTAATGCCAAGCACCCGTTTGCCGATAAAACTCTTCGCCGGCCTGGCCTTGTGCCTGGCTGCCCTGTCGTCGGCAGCCGCAGCCGACAAGCTGCCTTGGCAATACAGCGGCGACCAGGGTCCTGAGCATTGGGCCCAGATGCGACCTGACTACGCTTTGTGCGGGCGCGGCCAGCGGCAATCGCCGATCGACATCACCAGCGCCAGCATCAAACCAAACCAGACCGCCAAACCGCTGCAGTTCGACTACCGCAGCGCGCCGGCCAGCATCGTCAACGATGGCCATACGGTGCGGGTGCGCATTGCCAAAGGCAGCCAGCTGACGATCGGCACTGAGCACTTGAGCTTGCAGCAATTCCATTTCCACATGCCCGGCGGCGACCGCTTGCAGGGCGAAGCGTTCCCGCTGGCCATGCATTTTCTGCACAAGAGCCGGTCGGGCCAATTGGTCTCGCTGGTGCTGCTGTTCCGGCAAGGCGCCGAGAACAAGACCCTGGCCGGCTTGCTGCCGCAGATGCCGGCGCGCGGCGACACCGCTGAACACAAGCTGCCGGCGATCGACCCGGCGCAATGGCTGCCGGCTGAGCGCGGCTATTACAGCTATGCCGGCTCGCTGACCGCGCCGCCCTGCACCGAGGGCGTTCTGTGGCTGGTGCTGAAGCAGCCGCTGGAGCTGTCAAGCGCGCAACTGGCAAGCCTGCACCAGTTGTTCCCTGACAACGCAAGGCCTGTGCAAGCGCTGCATGGCCGAAGCGTCAGCGAAGGGCGTTGAACTAGTAATGCAATTGCATTGCCGAAGCAAGGCGATTGCATTACCATGGCGAACATCCAAGTTTTGACCCTAGCCCACCATGACCACCATCGATGCCGAATCGACGCTGACCGACCGTTACCAGACCACGGTGCCGGAGACCGTGCGGCGTGTGCTGAGGCTGGGCAAACGCGACAAGCTTCACTACCAGATCCGTCCTGGTGGCGAAGTCTTGTTGACGCGTGCCGGGGCCGCAGAGGATCACGACCCGGTGCTGAGTCAATTTCTGGGCTTTCTGGCGCGCAATATCGCCAGCCACCCAGAGCATCTGCAGCCCATCGACAAGGTCTTCGTCGAACGACTTCGGGCCCTGACCGGCAGCGTTGCCGTCGACCTTGACGCCGCCCTGTCGGCAGATGATGAATGAGCGAGGGCAAGTCCGCGCCCTTGGTCGTTCACGGTTGGACCGTTTTCGCGCACCCGCTGTTCCTGGCACAGCTTGAAGCAATGGCTCGGCAAGTCGAAATCGCAAGGCTGAGGGACCCCACAGGGTATGTGAAAAAGAATGCCAGCAAGCGACTGGCGGCGATCACAACGCTGGCCTTCGACGTGATCCCGCAGGATCCAATGAAGCCGGAATACCGGCAAGGCAAGACCCTCGGCGACGAGCACAAGCATTGGTTCCGGGCAAGTTTCTTTCAGCAGTACCGGCTGTTTTTCCGCTTCCACGCACCCAGCAGGGTGATCGTGTTCGCATGGATCAACGACGAGGACAGCAAGCGCGCCTACGAAAGTAGCGACGACGCCTACCGGGTGTTCCGCAAGATGCTGGAAAGCGGTCATCCTCCAGACGACTGGAACCAGTTGCTGAGCGCGGTCATGGCCGAGGACCAAGACCTGCTGCGATTGGCGGCTGGGCGGGTCCGGTAAAGGGCCGCAATTTTTCTGCTGGTGTGCAAGTAGCGCCTGATACGGCGCAGCTTGAGAACCATCAAGAATGTGGCGCAGCTGGTCGGGCATGGTGTGGCTTGTTTATCCAGCAGGCAAGCCAACCATGCAGCAACCTCACCTCATCGCCACCCTCTTCGCGACCTTGCTGCTGGCAGCGCCTGCGCTTGCGGCCAAGGCTGAAAAGCCGCCGAAAGAACCTGGAGTCGCGGTGCAGGTCACTGCCGAAATGACAGGTGCAGGCATCGTTTCGAGCGGCGTCAAATTGCCGCCGATTCCGCCGGTCACCGGCAACCGCAAGAACCCGGTCGCCTCCTGGGGCAAACCGCTGCCCTACCCAATCGTGATTGCCGACCGGCGCAATAACCGGCTGATCGAGATCGCGCCCGATAAACGCATCATCTGGGAGTTCCCTTCGCCGAGCCTGCTGCTCTATCGCGGCAATGAGGATGTGAACTTCTCGGCTGATGGCCGCCAGCTTGCGGTCAGCGAAGAAGACAACTTCGATGTCCACATTGTCGACTACGAGGCGCGCGCAATCACCTGGACCTATGGCGTGCCCGACCGGCGCGGCAAATCGGCGGGGCTGCTGAATTATCCGGACGACGCGCATCTGCTGGCCGACGGCAAGTTCATGACCGCCGACATCCGCAATTGCCGCGTGCTGATCATCGACCCGAAGGACAACAGCATCGCCACCCAATGGGGCGAGGCTGGCAAATGCCGCCACAACCCGCCGCATCAACTGGCGCATCCGAACGGCGCGACGCCGATGGAAAACGGCGACATCCTGGTCAGCGAAATCACCGATGCCTGGATCTCGCGCATCACCCGCGCCGGCAAGCTGTTGTGGAGCGTGCGGGCGCCGAATATCCGCTATCCGTCGGATGCGTTCCCGACCGTCGATGGCAAGCAGGTCATCGTGGCCGATTTCAGCAAGCCGGGTCGGGTCGTGATCTTCGACCCCGCCACCGGCAAGCCGAGCTGGGACTATTTCTTCAAGGAAGGCGAACAGGCGCTCGACCACCCATCGATCGCACGCGAGCTGCCCGAAACCGGCGATGTGCTGATCGTCGACGATCTGCACGACCGCGTCATCGTCGTCGACCGCAAGACCAAAGCCATCATCTGGCAATACGGCGTGCTCGGCGTGAAAGGCCATCTGCCGGGCTATCTGAACTATCCCGACGGGGTTGATCTGGACCTCTATCGCGACTGGAAAAAGGCGCTGCAAAAGCCCTGATCAGCGCCATTGCCGGGGCGACACCCGCGCTCACCTTGTCGAAGGGGCCGGCGGCCGGAACGCGGGTCGGTTCGGCGCGACTGGCCCCGCATTGCGCTGCGCTGCATGGCGGGCTACAGCTCGGGTTACGAGGCGTGTTTTTTGTAGCCCGTCATGAGGCCAAAGGCCGGAATGCGGGGTGATTTGGCACGGTTTTTCCCGCATTGCGTTGCATGGCGAGCGGGTGGAGATCGCAAGGCGTCTGAATTAATTTAATTGCTAAAAATCTGTAATTAGATAATGCTGTTGCGACTGATAAAAATCCTGGAGATGCGCATGGGGATGAAGTGGGGCAAGGCCGGGGTGAAAGTCATTTTGTTGCCTCTGCTGTTGATTGTCATCATGGCTGGTGCACAGCCGGCAGAGCCGGATTTAGCGCGGTTGATTCAGGAGGCGCAGGCGGCCATCGACCGTCATGATTTCAAGCATGCCAAGGTCCTCAGCGAACAAGCGCTGGCGCTAGCCGGGCAGTTGCCGGGCGCTGCAGGCGCTCAGGTCGGCGATGCGCTGACGCTCTCAGGTCAGGCCGAATCCGCCTTGGGAAACCACAAGACTGCGCAGGCGCTGCTGTTGCGGGCCGTAGCCATTGCCGAGTCGAATTCAGGCACCGAACATCTGCAGACTGCCGTCGCCCTGCACTACCTTGCCGAGACCCACTCAGCATTGGCCCAGCACCAGCAAGCATTGCAGATCAACCAGAGAGTCATCGCGATCAGGGAGCGAGCCTTTGGGCCAGTTCATCTGGTCGTGGCCGCCAGCTTGAACAATCTGGCCATGAACCAGGCGGCAATGACCCATTTCGTCGAGGCACAAGCGCTGCACCAGCGAGCCCTGGCAATCCGCGAAAAACTGCTTCCGCCTGGGGATCCGTTGATCGCGGTAAGTCTGCACAATCTGGCCGCAGTCTTGTATCAAATCGGGCAGTACGGCCGGGCCTCGCAGCTTCTTCAACAGGCGCTGGCATTCCGGGAAAAAGCGCTGGCGCCTGAAGACCCGCTGATCGCAACGAGTTTGAGTAATCTGGCTTTGGTCGAAACGGCTCTTGGCATGCCTGACAAAGCCTTGCCGCTGCGTTTGCGCGCACTGGCGATTCAGGAAAAAACAGGCGGCCCTGAGCACCCCGACACAGCGGCCTTGCTGAACAATCTGGCTGACAACTATGCGGTGCTTGGCAGGCGTGACCTCGCTTTGCCGCTGCAACTGCGCAGTCTTTCAATCCATGAAAAAACCTTAGGGCCAAACCATCCAGCCACAGCCACCAGCCTGAACAATCTGGCCTCGACCTATGGCGCCATGGCCAGCTTCGACAAGGCCCTGCCCTTGCAGCAGCGGGCGGCAGCGATCTTCGAACAAACGCTCGGCCCCGAGCATCTGAACCTGGCGGGAAGTCTCAGCAATCTGGCCACGACTTACACCAGGATGGGGCAGTTTGACAAGGCATTGCCTATAAGGCTGCGGGCGCTGGCGATTTATGAAAAGACGCTCGGCCCCGCGCATCCGAACACGGCGCAGATGCTAAACAACCTGGCACAGACGCACATTGCCCTAGGCCAGGACGCCCTGGCTGTGCCACTGCTCGAACGTGCCTTGGCGATCCGTGAGAAAGCCCTCGGGCCCGAGCATCCCGGCGTGGCAGCAATCCTCAACAACCTCGCCGCCGCCCACCTGGCTGGCGGTCATCCGGAACAGGCCCTGCCGCTGCAGCAGCGGGCGCTGGCGATACGCGAGAAGTCGCTCGGCGCCTGGCATACCGACCTTGCAGCCAGCCTGCAGACCATGGCACAGATCGATGTCGCACTCGGTCTGCCAGCGCAGGCCATGCCGCTGCAGCAGCGCGCCTTGAGCATTTATCAGAATACTTCGGGCCCGGCGCATCCGAACACGGCACTGGCGCTGGCGAGTCTGGCGGCGATGCATCTGGCCTTGAACGAGCGGCCGTTTGCCATAACGCTGCTGAAACAGGCGGTCAACAACTACCAGGCGATGCGTGAACAAGCCGCCGGAATCGGTAGCACCGAATTGCGCAGTTATACCGATTCGGTCGCTTCGACCTATCAGCGCCTGGCCTCGGCGCTGACCGATGCCGGCCGGCTGCCCGAGGCGCAGATGGTGCTCGACATGCTGAAGGAGGACGAACAGTTCGACTTCATCCGCCGCAGCGCCACGCCCGACCCGGGCCGCACCCGCATCGGCTACAACCCGACCGAACAGGGCTGGATGAGCCGCTATCAAGAGATTTCGGGCCAGCTGGCTGGCATCGGCGCAGAGCAGCAG
>CANFIC010000106.1 GCA_947446685.1 Burkholderiales bacterium | reverse complement strand
CGGCAACAACCCGAACAACTGGACCGACGGTACCCTGCTACAGCGCCGCGCACTGAACAGGACCGAAGGCTTAACTACTGGCGCCTATATGAGCGGCCCGATCCTCAAGGATCGTCTGTATATATTTGCCAACGTCGAAGAAACTTCGAACCAGGTCAGTGGCGTGAGTGCGACCCGGGTCGGTGCCTTGACTTCATCGACGGCGGCGCAAGGCTGGAGCGAAAGCTCCAATTCCTATCCGCGCAGCACGCTGAAGCTTGACTGGAACATCGCGACCAATCACCTGCTCGAATTCACGACGGTCCGCGACAACGCCCAGGAAGCCTATGCCAACTACGGCTTCGACTACAAGACGATGGCGCATGACGCCAAGAGTTACAGTGGCGACCATCTGCTCGACGACAACTCGCGTTTGTACATTGCCAAGTACACCGGCAACCTCACCGACAACCTGACGGTATCGGCCATGGTTGGCACGCAGAAGATCAACCACAATCCGGACCCGCTGCCGGGTTATAACCCGCTGAAGAACTACGTTTCGATTTCGCCGACCACGGTGCCGGCCGCCTTTGCCGGCATTGCCAACCCGCAGCCCTACTCGACGGTAACCGATCCGAGTACGGACGTGACCAAGGGCTATCGTCTAGATATGACGTACACCCTGGCCAAGCACGAAATTCGCGCGGGCTATGACCAGTTCAAGGCGGCTTCATCCATTGGAACGCGTAACTCCGGGCCTAATTCTGCCCGCTGGATCTATTCGCAAATGAGCACTCCGACCGAGGCCATTGATGCCGGCCATGGCGTGGGCTCGCCCGCGAGCGCTGGAGGTCTGGGCGCCAACGGCTACTTCGTCGACCAATACTTCCTGAACAACGGTGGTGCGGTGAGCACCTTGCAGTCGGCTTACTATCTCGAAGACCGCTGGCAAGTCACAGACAATCTGCTGCTGTCGCTGGGCTTCCGTAACGACAGCTTTACGAACTACAACGGCGACAAGAAGGCCTACGTCGAGCAAAAGGGCAACAAGGGGCCTCGTCTGGGTGCGGTCTGGGATGTGCGTGGCAACTCATCGCTGAAGATGTTCGGCAACTACGGTCGCTACTTCCTCGCGCTGCCCAACAACGTGGCCATCCGCGGTGCCAATTCGTCGCTGAACTCCGACAAGTACTACACCTACGACAGCATCGCCGCTGATGGCACGCCAGTCGGTCTGCATGCCGTTCCCGTCGCCGCGGGTGCGTCGGGTCTTTGCGCCACCGGCACGCCGGGTGCTGGCAGCATCTCGTCGAACATGGAATGCGGCAATGCGCCTGATCCGGCGACCGTTGCGATCGTTGGCCTGAAGCCGCATTACCAGGATGAGTTCATCCTGGGCTTTGAGCAGCAACTCAGCAAGCAATGGAATTGGGGCGCCAAGCTGACCTATCGTGACCTCAAGAGCGCGATCGACGACACCTGCCCGGACGAGTGCCGAATCTTCAACCCCGGCGAAGCGGCCACTTTCAAGATCCCACAAGCGGACGGTACGTACCAACTCGTCTCGTACACCGCCGCAGATCTGGGCTTCCCGAAGTTGAAGCGCAAGTTGGCGGCGCTGGATCTGTTCGCCGAATACCAGGACAACCGGTTGTATGGCAAGGTTGAATACACGATCTCGCACAACTTCGGCAATGCCGAAGGTCAGCTGAACTCATCTGTGGATACCGGTTCGGGCGGGCAGCAGGACGTGTCCGTTACGTCCGATTGGGACTTGCCTGAAATCATGCAAGGTGGCAACGGCACTCTGCCGAACAACCGCACCCACCAGATCAAGCTGTTCGGTTCGTACAAGGTGACTGAACAGTGGCGAGTCGGTGGTTCGGCCATCGTCCAGAGCGGCCGTCCAAATGACTGCACGAGCTACTACCCGTACGCGAAGGCCGGCCTCTACAACAGCCCGATCTATTATCACTATTGCGGTGTGCCCGGTGCTCAGACGGCATCCAGTACCCCTGTGACGCCGGATGCTGGCTACGCAGCCTCGCCGCGCGGCACCACGGGCAACACGCCTTGGACCAAGACCTTCAACGTCAGCGTGGCCTACACACCTGAACTTGTGAAGGGTCTGACGCTGCAGGCCGATGTCCAGAACGTGCTCAACGCACAGGATCCGTTGGCCTACTACCAGGTTTCGGCCAGTTCGCGCAGCACGGCCTCTTCGCAATATGGTCGCACGCTGTATTACTCTGCACCGCGTAGCGTTCGCCTGACCGGTCGTTACGACTTCTGATCCTCGCTGGTCGCGCCGCTCCAGCATTTTTGGAGCGGCGAGTCCGGTGCAGATCGGTGGTGCAGGCCCTGCCTGACTCGGCTTTTACAGGGCTTCGATGGTCAGCAACGAGCTGTGTTGCAGTTCGTTGTTTATCTCAAACAAGTTACAAACGACTGGCCTGCCAATCGCATCCGGGCGGCCATCTTCGGACCGTACCAGACCTCAATTCATCCCGTTCCCGGCATCGGCTTCGGCGCAAGACATTCCAGAGAACGTCCGACGCCGCATCATCACCTCTGCTGTACCCTCGGTACCGCCGCCAGCAGCGTCCTGGTGTAGGACTGCTGGGGATCACCGAGCACAGCAGCACAGTCTCCAGCCTCGACGATGCGGCCCGCTTGCATCACCGCGACCTCGTCGGCCACATATTCGACCACGCCGATGTTGTGGGTGATAAACAGATAGGACAGCCCGCGCTGGCGCTGCAGGTCGCGCAGCAGGTTGAGGATTTGCGCCTGCACTGAAACATCGAGCGCCGAGGTCGGCTCGTCGCAGATGATCAGGCGTGGTTCGACCGCCAGCGCACGCGCAATCGCGATCCTCTGGCGCTGGCCGCCCGAAAACTCATGCGGCCAGCGCTCGAGCGCATCACGCCGCAGCCCCACCTGATCGAGCAGCAAAGCCAGATTGCGCTGGCGCGCAGCGGCGTCTAGATCGGGCCGCAAGGCCAGCAGGCCTTCTTCGAGCAGATCCTGTACCCGCATCCGCGGGTTCAACGAGGCAAAAGGGTCCTGGAAGATGATCTGCAGATCGCGGCGCGCGTTCTGCAACGCCCCGCCCTGCAGTCTGAACAGATCCTGCCCGTCCAACAAGGCCTGGCCGGTGGTCGACGCCTGGCGCCGCAGCAGTTGCACGATCGCCTTGCCGGTGGTGGTCTTGCCGCAGCCCGATTCACCCACCAGGGCCAAAGTTCGGCCCGGCAGGATGTTGAAGGTCAGGTCGTCGACCGCGTCGAAGAATCCCTTCTTGCCAAAGATGCTGCGCTGCAACGCGAACCGCACGGAGAGATTTTTCACTTCAAGCAGCGAGCGCTTGTCGGTTTGCTTGGCGCCGGCCAGCCCAATCCCGTTCGCCCTGAGCTCGTCGAAGGGCTCGACTGCTCGTGACTCGCTGGCGCCCGCCGCCACCGGCACAACAGCAAGCGCTTCAAACGCAGCCGGCTCGCTGTAGATCAGGCAGCGCACCTGTCGCTGCGGCCCTGCTTCGGTCAAGGCCGGCCGGCTGCTATGGCAATGCAGCAGCGCCCGGTCGCAGCGAGGGGCAAAGCGGCAGCCTTCAAAATCCAGCCACAGCGGTGGCACCGTGCCGGCAATCGCTGCCAGCGCCTGGCCACGCTTGGCCGCGTCGGGCAAGGCCTGCAGCAGCAAGCGCGCATAAGGATGTTTGGGTGCGGCGAAGAACTGTTCGGCCGGCGCCAGCTCGATAATCTGCCCGGCATACATCAGGGCCACCTGATCCGCCATGCCCGAGACCACCGCCAGATCATGGGTAATCAGCAGCAGCCCCAAACGGCGCTCGCGCTGCAGTTCGCGCAGAAGGTCAAGGATCTGCGCCTGGATCGTCACGTCGAGCGCGGTGGTCGGTTCGTCGGCGATCAGATAGTCGGGCTCGGCCGCCAGGGTCATGGCGATCATCACCCGCTGTTTCTGGCCACCACTCATTCGAAACGGATAGTCGTCGATACGACGCGCCGGTTCAGGAATGCCGACTCGGTCCAGCCAGTCGATCGCCTTGGCCCTGGCGGCAGCGCCACGCAATCGGGTATGGGTCTCGATCGCCTCGATGATCTGTTCTCCGACGCGCAGCACCGGGTTCAGGCTGGTCGACGGTTCCTGAAAAATCATCCCGATGCGCCCACCGCGCACCGCGCGCATCTGCGCCTCGGGCAGCGCGAAGACATCGTCGCCGTCGAGCGTCAAGCGGCCTGCGGTGATGCGCCCGCTGTCGGGCAACAAGCGCATCAAGGCCAGCGCAGTCATGCTCTTGCCGCAACCCGATTCGCCAACGAGGGCGAAAGTCTGGCCACGCGCAAGCGTCAACTGCATGTCGTCGATCGCCCGCACCAGGCCGACTTCGGCATCGAGCGCGACCGAAAGATGCTCGATCTTCAGCATGCCGGAGCCTTTCTGGCGGCCAGCAGGCGCGGCCGGAGATTGCGCGCATGCGGGTCGAAGGCGTCGCGCACGCCGTCAGCAAACAGATTGGCCGCCAGCACCAAGGTCACCATGAAGCCGAAGGCCGCGCAAAAACTCCACCAGACGATCGGGTCGCGCGACATCTCCGAGCGCGCCAGATTGATCATGCCGCCAAAGCTGTTCATCGTCGGGTCGACGCCGACGCCGACATAGGTCAGCACCGCTTCGTAAAGGATCAGCTCTGAGAAGCTCAACACCAGCGTGATCAGCACCAAATGCATCACATTCGGGACGATATGGCGGCTCATGATGCGCAGGTCACTGACGCCGAATGCGGTGGCCGCCTGCACATAGTCGAGCTCACGCAGCTTCAGCGTCTCGCCGCGCACCAGGCGGCACAGGCCGGCCCAACCGGTCACGCCCAGGATCAGGCAGAGCAGGAACATCTTCAAATCAGACCGCTCGGTGCCGGTCTCGAAGGATTCGGGGTTCTGGTCCAGGAACACCTGCACCATCAGCACGCAGGCAGCGATCAAGAGCACATTGGGCACCGAGGTCAGCGTTGTGTAGATATATTGAATCAGTTCGTCGACCCAGCCCTTGAAATAGCCAGCCAGCACGCCCAGACCGAGCGCCAGCGGCAGCGTCGCCAGGGTCGACAGGGCGCCGATCACGAATGCCGTGCGAACGCTTTTCAGCGCCTGATAAAGCACATCGTTGCCGGTACGGTCAGTGCCGAAGACATGGTAGACCGGCATCAGCATCAACACCGGGCCGGCCAGCAACAGCAACATGGTCAAAGTGCCGAGCATGGCGCGCAATGGGTAATCGCTGCGGTCGGCCAGGATGTCGCGCAGGGCTTGGCCGAAGCCGCCATGCTGATGCGCAATAACCAGCGCCATCGCAGCCGCAACGATGGCCGCCAATGCCGCGCCCAGCGCCAGGCCCGTGGCAACTCGCCGCAGCACATCGCCGCTCCATTGACTGGCGGGATCCTGCAGATGCATGCCGCCGAAATGCAGCCGCGGGTAATCGCGCCGCGCCACTTCGCCCTCGCCGGCCAGGTTCTCCTTATTGAAGCCCAGATAGCCGAGCGGCTCGGAATAGCTGGTTTCGCGCATCGCGATCTGGCGCGCCATGACCAGGTCGAGCAGTGAGTCAGTGCGGGTGTTATAAAAAACCGCAGCACCGCTCTGGCGGGTGAGCGCCTGGCGGAAATGCACGCTGTCGACCATCGTCAGCAGCAAAAAGACGGCCATCACCAGGCCGGCACTGGCTGCCACCGGATCGCGCAAGACCCGCACCCAACTCGCCCGCAAAGTCGCATGGCGCCGCACCCGCAAGGCATAGGCAAAGCCCGCAAAGACCATCGCCCAGAGCGCGATGTCGGTCCAGAGAAAAACGAATTTGAAATGCATGGTGGCGCCCGTTCAGCTCAGCCGCACGCGCGGATCGACCCAGGTGTAGGCGATGTCGATCAAGGCATTGCTGGCGATATAGAGCACCGCGCCAAGAAAGACCATCGCCCGCACGATCGCGAAGTCCTGGCCGGTGATCGCTTCGATGATGAAGGCGCCCAGGCCCGGAATGCCGAAAAAGCTCTCGAACACCAGACTGCCCAGGAACACATAGGGCAGATAACTGCCCAGGCTGGTGATCACCGGGATCAGCGCATTGCGCAGCACATGGCGGAACAGCACGATCTGCTCGCTCAAGCCTTTGGCGCGCGCGGTGCGCACATAGTCGCGGCCGATTTCCTCGAGGAACATCGCTCGGTACAGCCGCGCCTCGCCGCCCAGCCGCGACAGCAGTGACAGCATGATCGGCAAGGCCAGAAAGCGCACCGCGTCGAGCCCCGGCGCATAGCCATTGATCGGCACCAGGCGCAGCAAGCGCGAGAAAAAGAACTGGCCGACGATGATGTAGAACAGGCTCGAGATCGACAGCATCACCACGCACAGCACCACGCCCCAGAAGTCGATCCTCGAGTTGCGGAAGAACACCAGCAGCAGCGCAAACGACACGCTGATGATCACCTGCAGGATGAATAGCGGCAGCGCGAGTTGCAGGCTGACGCCCATGCGGGTCTTGATCTCATGGCCGATATTGACCGCCTGACGCGCATCGGAGCGGCCGAAGTCGAGCAGCATCAGCGAGGCTGAGCGTTCCCACAGAATCGTGTGCGTCAGCCTGGCCTGACCGGCCTGCGCCGCATCCCAGTAGAGCGGTTTGTCATAGCCGCGTTCAACCTTCCATTTTTCGATCTGCTCCTGGGTGACGCGCTTGCCGCCAATGTTCAAACGGGCCATGTCGTCGGGCGTATTGACCGAAAAGAACAGGAAGAAAGTGAACAGGTTCACCCCGATCAGCACCAACAGGCCATAGCCAAAGCGCCGCAAGATATGGCGGATCATGGCGCCACTCCCTTGAAAGCCGTCTCGCTGGCCTTTGCAGCGACATAGCCCGCCGCCGGCGCCAGCTCACGTGCCCGGAAGCTGCGCCGCATATGCCAGCAAATCCCGCCGCTGCCCAAAAGCAAGACCAGCAGCGGCCACCAGACCGGATGGTTCCATTCGGCAATCCTGCTTGTGCGCAAGGCCGTATCGATGCGGTAATAGCGCGCCAGATCGCGGATCACCAAGCCCGGTTTTCCGTTGTGAACCCAGGACTGGAATGCCAGGCCCGAATAGGCCCAGTAGCCCCAGGCCCAAGGCGAATCATCGCGAACGATCTGCAGCATCTCGTCCATCACCCGCTGTTTCTCGGGCCCGTCTTCGAGCGTCTGCAAACGCCGATAGAGCCGGTCGAACGCGGGGTTCTGGTAATTGGCTGCGTTTTCGCCTTCATGCAGCGATTTGCTGTTCGGGCCGTAGAGCAGGAAGAGGAAATTCTCGGCATCCGGATAATCGGCGAGCCAGCCCCACCAGAAGATCTGGTGCTTGCCCTTCAACACTTTTTCCTGGAACTGGTTGTAGTCGGTGGCGCGCACATCGAGCTGGATGCCAAGCTTGGCAAACTGCTTGACCATCCAGTCGTTCTCGGCCTTGATCTCGGGCGTGACAGTGCGCTGGAAATCGTAATTCAGCACCAGCGGCTTGCCGCTCCTGGCATCGCGTCCCTGCGGGTAGCCGGCCTCGGCCAGCAAGGCTTTGGCTTCGTCAATCGAACGCCGCACGACATGTCCCGCTACAACCTTGTGCGTCACCGGGTTGAAACCATCAATGCAGGCCGGCGCCGGGCCGGCCACGGCAGGCGGCTGCTTCAACGCGTCGAGCTTGGGGCACAAGAGGCTGGTCTCGCGCGAGCCGAACACCCCTGGCGGCACCGGGCCATGCGCGGCGACTCCGCCCTTGTTGCGGAAGATGCGGCCATAGCCCTCCTCCCAGTCAATCGCGATCGACAAAGCCTGACGCAACTTGCGGTTGGCGCTTTGCTGCGCCGGGCTGTCGCCGCGCCCGACCACCGGATCCAGCCAGTTGAAACCCAGATACCAGTTGCTGATGTCGACGTTCAGCGGGAACTTGTAGCCGCGCTGATCGAAGTTCTTGCGCACCGCCTCGGAATCGTTCTTGTCGACCATGAAGTCAACGCCCCAGTCCGCGCGCTCGATTTCGGGCAAATCCAGATAGCCCTGCTTGAACAACTCCTTGATCGGCACCCGCTCCTTGACGATGTTGGCAACGATCTTGTCGACGAAGGGCACCGGCTTGCCGCAATCTTCCAGCAGACCGGCTTCGCGGTCGCCGGCCTCACCCTCGCAGGGATAGGTGTCGACGCGGTAATTCGGGTTGCGGCTCATCACATGGCGCCGGTCCTGGCTGTACTCGGTCATCATGAAGGGCCCGGACCCGACCGGCCATTGGTTCCACGACAAGCCGTTCTCATTCATGCCGGCCTGCGCGTAGAAGGCATCGACTTCCCAGGGCACAGGCGACAGGAAAGTCGTCGCCATCCAATATTGCCATTGCGGGTATTTGCCCTTGATGCGGATCCGCAGCAGATGCTTGCCAAGCGCTTCAACGCCTTCCAGTGGCCAGCGCCTGAAGTCCAGAAACGGCTTGTCGGCCAAGGTCTCGGGCAGGCCTTGCAACTGCCGGGCGTTCTGCTGCGCGATCAGCTGACCATAGGCTTTGAGCCCGACGATATGCTCGGAAAACAGGCCGAACACCGGCGCTTCGATGCGCGGCGACGCATGGCGCTTGAGCGCGTAAACAAAGTCTTCGGCAAGCAGCTCGCGCGTGCCTTTCTGGGCAAACTCCCAGGGCGAGCGCTTGTCGCCGAGCTGTTCGCGGGTCAGATGGTGGTACAGATATTGGCCCTGGGCGTCTTGCGCGAAAGCCGGGTGCGGGGCGAACTTAAGGCCCGGCCGGATCGGGATTTCATAGACGCTTTGCGCGACCGCTTCGACGGGTGAGTTATCGGGCAGGCGCTGGCCAGCCGCGTCGAGAAAATAGGGTTTGACCAGTTCGGCCGCAGCATGGGGCTCGAGCTGGTAAGGCCGTTTCAGGTAATGATAGCCATAGAGCGGCTCGAAGATCTGGTAGGTGTAAGCCCCTTCGGGCGCGCTGTAGGAGGCGGTTGGATCGAGGTAACGCGGGCTGCGTTCGGTGAACGCCATATAGAGCGTGTTTTCTTTTTCGGCGCCCAGCGGATGCGGGCTGTTGTTGCAGGCAGACAGGCCCGCGAACAGCGACAGCCAGGTCAGCCAGCGGCTGGAGCAAGCCAAAATTTGACGCAAGGAAATCCTCTTTAGAAATGCACAAGCTCCGTCATCAAGCCGGGATACCGCCGCGGATGATAGCCGGCGCCGGGCGGAGTCAGGGTGGCTGAATTACCAGCCGATCAGCACATCGCGGCCTTGCACCACCAGTTCGACCTTGGCGCCGACCGGCAGACAGACCTTGGTCGCCACATGACCGAAAGGCAGCCCGGTGAGGATTGGCGTCCTGGTGACTGCGCGCAGCGCGGCGACTGCTGATTTCATCGTGTAGCCATGGTCCAGCGGCGATTTTCTCCAGCCGCTGAAGTCGCCCAGAACAATCGCCTTTTGCGCGTCAAGCACCCCAGCCTGTTGCAACTGCAGCAGGTTGCGCTCGACCCGGTACGGATGCTCGTTGACATCTTCAAGAAACAGGATGCCACCCTTGATGCGCGGGAAATGGGCGGTGCCGAGCAGCGAGTTGAGCACACATAAATTGCCGCCCCAGAGCCTACCGCCAGTAGACAGGCCATCAAAACCCGCTTCGGTACGAAAGCCGACCGCCTCGAGCAAACCGCTCATCGCTTCAGTGAAACAGTCCTGCGTCACATCGTCGACACCGCCGTCGGCCTCGCTGCGGCCGAAGTCTTCGCAGGCCAGCGGTCCCGCCCAGGTCACCGGAGCGCCCTTGACATGGGCCAGCAGGCCCAGCTGCAGCGAAGTCAAATCGCTCATCCCAACCCAGCGCGTGCCCTGCTCGATGCTCCGGGCCAGCAAGGCCCAGTCGATCTGGTCGAGCAGCCTTGTCATGCCGTAACCGCCGCGGGTGGCCAGCGCAATCGATGGCGCCGCGGCAGCCACACGGTGAATCGCCGCCAGCCTGGTCGCGTCGTCACCGCCAAAGCGCTGATGCCTGGCCAACGCATCAGCGTCAATGCTGGCCTCGAAGCCGAGTTGGGTCAGGCGCTTGGCAGCCAGCTTCAACGGCGCAGCTTTGGCGAGCCGGCCGGCCGGGGTGTACAGAATCATTGAGCTCATGTTTGCGGGTCCGGGAAAATTTGGGGTCTTGCCTATGCTGAGTCAGGCGTCTTGAGCTGATGGGAGGCCGGCCTTGCGCTGGCGCGCCGCCTCGCGGCGTTCGGCAAAGAAGTCGCGCAGCATTTGCGTCGATGCTTCGGCCAGCAAGCCACCCTGCACACAGGTATGGTGGTTCAACTGCGGCAAGGCGAACAAGTCGAAGACCGAACCGGCAACACCGGTCTTGGGGTCAGTCGCGGCAAACACAACGCGCTTGATCCGTGCGTGCAGCAGCGCCATCGCGCACATCGCACAGGGCTCAAGCGTCACGAACAGCTCGCAATCCGGCAGACGGTAATTGCCCAGCTTGCTGGCCGCTGCGCGCAGGGCAACGATTTCGGCATGGGCCGTCGGGTCATTGCTGCTGATCGGGCAGTT
>CANFIC010000105.1 GCA_947446685.1 Burkholderiales bacterium | reverse complement strand
TTCGTCAGTGGCGCCCAAGCTCAAGCCTGGCCGGCCAAGCCGGTGACTTTGCTGGTGCCATTCCCGCCCGGCGGATCGACCGACCTGATCGCCCGTACCCTGAGCACCAAGCTGCAGGAAAAGCTCGGCGGCACTTTCATCGTGCAGAACCAGGCGGGCGCCGGTGGTACGGTGGGTACGGCGGCAGTCAAGCGTGCAGCGCCCGATGGCTACACCATCCTGGTGACCTCATTGGGACCGTTGGTGATCGGTCCGCACCTGCTCAAGAACGTCCCCTATGACGCGTTGAAAGACCTCGACTACATCACCGTGGCCGTGCAAGCGCCCAATGTGCTGTGCGTGCCAACAGCTTCGAAACTCAAGACATTGGCCGATGTGCTGGCCAAGCTGAAGGCCGAGCCGGGCAGCATGAGCTTTGCCAGCTCCGGCAACGGCAGCAGCGACCACCTGACGGCCGAGTTGTTCTGGCAGGTCACCGGCACCAATGGTCTGCATATCCCGTACAAGGGCGGCGGCCCGGCCATGAGCGATCTGCTCGGCGGCCAGGTGGATTCGGCCTTCATCAACATCAACACCGCGCTGCCACAGATCAAGGCCGGCAAGCTGCGTGCCGTGGCCACGTCCAGCGCCAAGCGTTCACCGCTGCTGCCCGATGTGCCGACCTTGGACGAGCAGGGCGTGAAGGGCGCCGACGTGCAATCCTGGCAGGCCTTCGCCGCGCCCAAGGGCCTGCCGGCCGACATCAAGAACCGACTGCGCGACGCCGTCGTGGCCGGTTTGAACGATCCTGTCATCAAGGCTCAATTGCTGGAACTGGGCTTCGAAATTGTCGGCAACACACCCGAGCAATTCACCGTCTTCCAGGCTGCCGAGTTCGCGCGCTGGAAAAAGGTCATCGAGCTTGGCAAGATCACAGCAGATTGAGGTCAGCGCCTTGTCTGCCTCATATCAATCGTCCACTCCGAAGATCACCTCGCTGCGTGTGATCCCCGTTGCGGGACGCGACAGCATGCTGCTGAATCTAAGCGGCGCGCATGGGCCGTTTTTCACCCGCAACCTGCTGATCCTGACCGACAGCGCCGGCCGCACCGGCGTTGGCGAAGTGCCCGGTGGCGAGAAGATCCGCCAGACACTGGAGGACGCAAGGGAACTGGTGGTCGGCCAGGCCATCGGCGCCCATGCCGGCCTGCTGCAGCGCATTCAGCAGACCTTTGCTGACCGTGATAGCGGCGGGCGCGGCTTGCAGACTTTCGACCTGCGCACCACGATCCATGCGGTCACGGCGATCGAATCGGCGCTGCTCGACTTGCTGGGTCAGCACCTGGACCTGCCGGTGGCAGCGCTGCTGGGCGAAGGGCAGCAGCGCGATGCGGTCGAGATGCTCGGCTATCTGTTCTATATCGGCGACCGGACGTCAACCGATCTGCCCTATGCCAGCCAGGCCGATGCCGGTGATGCCTGGTCGCGCCTGCGGCATGAAAAAGCCATGTCGAGCGAGGCGATCGTGCGGCTGGCCGAAGCGGCGCGCGAACGCTATGGTTTCAACGACTTCAAGCTCAAGGGCGGCGTGTTGCGCGGCGAAGAGGAAATTGAAGCGATCCACGCGTTGCATGAGCGCTTTCCGCAAGCCCGAGTGACGCTGGATCCGAACGGCGGCTGGCTGCTGCAGGATGCGATCCGCCTGATGCGCGACATGCATGGCGTGGTCGCTTATGCCGAGGACCCTTGCGGCGCCGAAGACGGTTATTCGGGCCGCGAAGTGATGGCCGAATTCCGCCGCGCCACCGGCTTGCCGACAGCGACCAATATGGTTGCAACCGACTGGCGCCAACTGACCCACGCGCTGTCGCTGCAAAGCGTGGACATTCCGCTGGCAGACCCGCATTTCTGGACCATGGCCGGTTCTGTGCGGGTGGCGCAGACCTGCCGCGATTGGGGCCTGACCTGGGGCTCGCATTCGAACAACCATTTCGATGTTTCGCTGGCCATGTTCACCCATGTCGGCGCCGCTGCGCCCGGGCGCGTGACCGCGATCGACACCCATTGGATCTGGCAGGACGGTCAGCGCCTGACCCGGGAGCCGCTGCAGATCATCGGCGGCCATGTGCAAGTGCCGAAAAAACCCGGCCTGGGCGTCGAACTCGACATGGTCGAAGTCGAAAAAGCGCATCAGCTTTACCTCCAGCATGGTCTGGGCTCGCGCGATGACGCCATGGCAATGCAATACCTGATTCCCGGCTGGACCTTCAACCCCAAGCGCGCCGCGCTGGACCGTTAGAAAGCAGAACTAGATGCAGAAGAATTTCATAGCCGGCGAATGGCTTGAGGGCGCACGCTTCTCGCGCAATATCAACCCTTCGGACACCCGCGATCTGGTCGGCGAATATGCCCAGGCCGATGCAGCCCAAACGCAGCTTGCGATTGCGGCGGCCGAGGCAGCGTTCCCGGCCTGGAGCCTGTCGACGCCGCAGCAACGCTTCGACATCCTCGACGCGATCGGCAGCGAAATCCTGGCGCGTCGCGCCGAACTCGGCGACTTGCTGGCCCGCGAGGAAGGCAAAACAATGCCCGAAGCTGTCGGCGAAGTCGCGCGGGCCGGCAACATCTTCAAGTTCTTCGCCGGCGAGGCGCTGCGCCCGGGCGGTGAAATGATGCCTTCGGTGCGGCCCGGCGTCGGCATCGAGATCAGCCGTGAAGCCTTGGGCGTCATCGGCATCATCACGCCGTGGAACTTTCCAATCGCGATCCCGGCCTGGAAAATTGCGCCCGCGCTGGCCTATGGCAACTGCGTTGTCTTCAAGCCCGCTGATCTGGTGCCGGGTTCGGCCTGGGCCTTGGCTGAAATTCTCTCGCGCAGCGGCCTGCCACAAGGTGTTTTCAACCTGGTGATGGGGCGCGGCTCGGAGGTCGGCGCTACGCTGCTGGCCGACCCACGCATCGCGGCGGTGACCTTCACCGGTTCGGTGGGTACCGGCCAGAAAGTGGCTGCAGCCTGCGTAGCCCGCATGGCTAAATTCCAGCTCGAAATGGGTGGCAAGAATCCGATGGTCGTGCTCGATGACGCCGATCTCGGAGTGGCGGTCAACTGCGCTGTTCAGAGCGGCTTTTTCTCTACCGGCCAGCGCTGCACCGCTTCCTCGCGTTTGATCGTCACTGACGGCATCCACGATCGTTTCGTCGCCGCCGTGATGGAGCGGATGCAGTCCTTGAAAGTCGACGATGCACGCAAGGCCGGCACCGACATAGGCCCGGTCGTCGACCAGAGTCAACTGGACCAGGACATGGCCTATATCGGCATCGCCCAGGCAGAAGGCGCCCAGTTGGTCTGTGGCGGCGAAGCGATCGAGCGCAGCGCCGATGGTCACCCCGGTTTCTACCTGACCCCGGCACTGTTGAGTGGAACCAGCGCCACCATGCGAATCAACCGCGAAGAGGTGTTCGGGCCGGTCGTCAGCGTGCTGCGCGCCACCGACTATGAGGAAGCGCTGTTCATGGCCAATGACACACCGTTCGGGCTTGCCGCCGGCATTGCCACGACTTCCCTGAAACATGCGACCCATTTCAAGCGCCATTCCCAGGCTGGCATGGTGATGGTCAACCTGCCGACCGCAGGAGTCGATTACCACGTGCCCTTTGGCGGCCGCAAAGGCTCAAGCTACGGGCCACGTGAACAAGGCCGCTACGCTGCCGAGTTCTACACCACGGTCAAGACTGCCTACACCCAGGCCTGAGCTTTCGACGCGCCTGAACCTGATGGAAACCACCTTATGAGCCAATTGCCGCTGACGATCAGCATGCATGAACTCGACAATGTGGCGATCGTGGCCAATGACGGCGGACTCGCCGCTGGCGTGGTGCTGTCGTCCGGCTTGCAATTGCGCGACCGCGTGCCACAAGGGCACAAGGTGGCCCTGGTCGACCTGGCCGCCGATGCTGCGGTATTGCGCTACGGCATCCCGATCGGCTATGCGCTGAAGGACATTCCGGCCGGCAGCTGGGTGCATGAGCGACTGTTGCGCATGCCCGAGGCGCGCGGGCTCGACAACTTGCCGATTGCCACGATCAAACCGGCGCCCATGCCGGCGCTGCAAGGCTATACCTTCGAGGGCTACCGCAACGCCGATGGATCGGTCGGCACGCGCAACATCCTGGCCATCACCACCACCGTGCAATGCGTTGCCGGCGTGGTCGATTTCGCGCTGCAGCGCATCAAGGCCGAGCTGCTACCGCAATTCCCTCATGTCGACGATGTGGTCGGGCTCGAGCATAGCTATGGCTGCGGCGTCGCCATCGACGCGCCGGGCGCCGAGATCCCGATCCGCACGCTGCGCAATATCAGCCTGAATCCCAATTTCGGCG
Organism: Burkholderiales bacterium; assembly: GCA_947446685.1. Classification (GTDB taxonomy): domain Bacteria; phylum Pseudomonadota; class Gammaproteobacteria; order Burkholderiales; family Burkholderiaceae_C; genus Paucibacter_A. The sequence continues at coordinate 6,450 of CANFIC010000105.1, read as the reverse complement.
GTGAGGTGATGGTGGTCAGCCTGGGCTGCGAGAAGCTGCAGCCCGAGCGACTGCTGCCGCCAGGATCATTCGCCATCGCCGATGAACGCGGCCCGGCGGCTCTCGATGTGGTGTGTCTGCAAGACGATGCCCATATCGGTTTCATGTCGATGGTCGACAAGATCGTCGCCAATGCCAGGCCTCATCTCGAACGCCTGAATGGGCGACGGCGCGAGACCATGCCGGCCAGCGAGTTGGTGGTCGGCGTGCAATGCGGCGGCAGCGATGCTTTTTCGGGCGTCACCGCCAACCCGGCCGTCGGTTTTTGCACCGACCTGCTGGTGCGTGCCGGCGCCAGCGTGATGTTCTCGGAAACCACCGAAGTGCGCGACGGCATCGCGCAGCTGACTGCCAGGGCCAGCAATCCCGAAGTGGCCGAGGCGATGATCCGTGAAATGGCCTGGTACGACGCCTATCTGCAGCGCGGCAAGGTCGATCGCAGCGCCAACACCACGCCGGGCAACAAGCTGGGCGGCTTGTCCAATATCGTCGAAAAGGCGATGGGGTCGATCGTCAAGTCGGGTTCGGCAGCCATCAGCCATGTGCTGGCGCCGGGCGAAAAGCTCATGGTCAAGGGGCTCAGCTATGCCGCCACGCCGGCCAGCGACTTCATCTGCGGCACGCTGCAACTGGCTGCCGGCATGAATCTGCATGTCTTTACCACCGGCCGCGGCACACCTTATGGCCTGGCCGAATGCCCGGTGATCAAGGTGGCCACGCGCAGCGATCTGGCGCGCCGCTGGCATGACCTGATGGACGTCAACGCCGGCAAGATCGCCGATGGCAGCGCGACGATCGAGGCCGTCGGCTGGGAGCTCTTCCACCTGATGCTCGAGGTGGCCAGCGGCCGCAAGAAGACCTGGGCCGAGCATTGGAAGCTGCACAACGCCCTGGTGCTGTTCAATCCGGCGCCAGTGACCTGAGCAGGCCAAACCGCCGGGTGGGTCCATTCTTGCTGTGGATTTGGCTTATACGATCATTCGATTTCCGGGTCGGGCAAGCGATGAAGGAAGATCGGCCAGCCAGGAATAATGGCGCTGGCCGACCTGCCTGATTCGAAACCGGAAATCCCCATGAAGCTTGAAGGTGAACTGAAGATCGCCGTCGACATCGGCGGCACATTTACCGACTGCGTGATGATCGGCGCCACCGGCGAGCGTCTGACCGCCAAGGCGCTGACGACCCATGACGACCCTTCACGCGGGGTGATCGATTGCCTGGAAATGGCCGCGGCCCGGCTTGGCGTGGATGTCGGCATGCTGGTGACGCGCGCCAATCTGTTTGTGCATGGCACTACTGTCGGCACCAATGCGCTCGCCGAGCGGCGCGGCGCTCGTACCGGTTTGCTGATGACGCTGGGCCATGAGCAGAGCATCACCATCGGACGGGCCAGGCAGAAGGTGGTTGGCTTGTCCGAGCGCGAAAAAATCCATGTCACGCATCTCGACAAGGCCGACCCGCCGATCGTCGCGCCACGCGACATCCGCGGCGTGGTCGAGCGGATCGACCGAGACGGCCGCGTGCTGGTGGCACTCGACCTCGACCGCGTCGCCCGCGATGTCGATGAACTGGTGGCCAACGGTGTGGCCTCGCTGGCGATCTGCCTGCTCTGGTCGTTCAGGAATCCGCTGCATGAACTGCGCATCCGTGATCTGGTGCGCCAACGCCATCCCGGCCTGTTCGTGTCGGTGTCCTGCGAGGTCGCGCCGCGCTCGGGGGAATATGAACGCAGCGTCTCGACCGTTTTCAACTCCTATATCGGCCCGGTGGTGGGCGATTATTTGCTGAGACTCGAGCAGCGGCTCAAGCATTTGGGCATGAACTGCGCCTTGCTGGTGATGCAGTCCGGTGGCGGCCTTTGCGCGGTCGATTCGGTGCTCGGCAGGCCGATCCTGACGGTCGATTCAGGCCCGGCCGGCGGCGTGCTCGGCGCCCGCTATCTCGCCAGCCTGATCGGCGAGCAAAGCGTGATCTGCGCCGATGTCGGCGGCACCACTTTCGACGTCGGGCTGATTTTCGACGACAAGGTGCAAATGGACCCCTTGCCGGTGATCGGCAAATATGCCTATCTGGCGCCCAAGGTCTATGTCAAATCGGTCGGCGCGGGTGGCGGCAGCATCGGCTGGGTCGATGACGGCGGCATGCTGCGAGTCGGCCCGCGCAGTGCCGGCTCATCGCCGGGTCCTGCGGCCTATGGCAATGGCGGCACCGAAATGACAGTGACCGATGCCCATGTCGCGCTGGGCTATCTGAGCCCCGATTTCTTGCTCGGCGGCAAGGTCCGTGTCGACCAGGCTGCGGCCCATACCGCGCTTGCAAAGTTGGCGCAGGCCGTGCAGATGGAGCCGATGGCCACGGCGGCCGGCATCGTCGAAATATCGAATGCGCAGATGGCCGACCTGGTGCGCAAGGTGACGGTGGAGCGCGGCCTCGATCCGCGCAACTTCGCCCTGTTCGTCTATGGCGGGGCAGGGCCGGTGTTTGCGGCATTCCTGGCCGAGCAGGTCGGCGCAAGGTTCGCCTATATTCCAGCCGATTCGGGGGTTTTTTCCGCGCTCGGCATGCTCACCACCGACATCGTGCTGCAGGAAGAACAATCGCTGACCCTCAGCCTGCCGCTGTCGGATGAGGATCTGGCGCGCTTGAACTTGGCCTGCGCAGCGCTTGACGCCAGGGTGCTGGCGCGCTTTGCCCAGGCCGGCTTTGAGGCCAGTGCCGCGCGGCTGCAACGCTATGCCGACATGCGCTTCGGCATGCAGGTGCATGAGATGGAAGTCAGCCTGCCCTTAGGCATCCTGACCCAAGCAGAGGCGGCCGAACTGCCCGGCGACTTCGTGCGTACCTACGAAATGACTTACGGCAAAGGCAGCGCTTATGCGGCTGCCGGCATCGAAATCGCCACCCTGAGGGCGGCCGGCAGCGTCGGCATCAAACGCCCGCTGCTGGATTGCGAGGGTGGGGCGACACGGGCCAATTCGCAGGTCGGTGAACGCGACGCCTGGTTCAAGGCAGCGGGTGGATTCATCAAGACCGCGATCCATGCCGGTGAGCGCTTGCATAGCGGTCAGCAGATCGACGGGCCGGCCATCATCCAGCGTTTCGCCGATACGGTGGTGCTGCCGCCGGGCGCGCTGGCGCAGGTCGACAGCATGGGCGGCATCAGACTGACTTTCCGCAGGGAGGCATGATGGAAAACAGCCCCGAAATCAAGACTGACAAAATCGATCGCGTGACCTTTGAAGTCTTGCGCCACCGCCTGTGGGAGATCAACGACGAAATGGGCCTGATCGCCGGCCAGATTTCGGGCTCACCCGCCGTCTATGAGTCGGGCGATTTCAACACCGCGATCCTGACTGCCGATGGCAAGGGCCTGTTCACCGGCGTCTATGTGATTCGCCAGGCCGCCGCGCTCGACGTGGTGATCCAGTCGGTGCTCGCTTCGCATGCCGGCGACATCCATGACGGCGACATGTTCATGACCAACGATCCTTGGCATGGCGCCCTGCATGCGATGGATTACGCGGTGGCCTGCCCGGTATTCTGGGAGGGCCAGTTGGTCGCCTGGACCGGCATCGTGATGCACGAGATGGATGTCGGCGGGCCGCGTCCGGGCAGTTGGAGCGTCGGTGCGGCCAACAGTTTCGAAGAATGTCCGCTGATGCCGCCGGTGAAGATCATCAACGCCGGCGTCTTCAACAAGGATGTGGAATCGATCTTCCTGCGCAATACCCGCACGCCAGCGGTCAATGCGCTGAATCTGCGCGCAAAAATTTCGGCCCAGCAGACCACCAGCGAGCGCCTGCGCCAGATCATCCGCGAATACAGCCTGGCGGTGTTCCTCGGCGTGCAGGATCAGATCCTCGACTATGTGCGGCGCACCGTGCGCAAACGCCTGGCAAGGCTGCCTGATGGCATCTGGTACGCCAACGGCCTGCTCGACCATGACGGCGTGAGCAACCATCTGTACAAGATGAAGCTGGCGATGACCAAGTCGGGCGAGCGCTTGTCGTTCGACTTCACCGGCACCGACCGCCAGGCGCCCGGCTCGATCAACTGCGCCTGGAGCGGCCTGCTCGGCGGGGTCACGCAGGTGCTGCTGCCATTGCTTTGTTTCGATCTGCCTTGGTCCCATGGCGCGCTGGTCGACTGCATCGAGATCATTGCCGAAGAAGGCACGATCAACAACGCCAGCTTTCCGGCCGGCACCAGCATGGCCACGCTGAACGCCTCGCAATCAACCGGCAACCTGGTGTGGGAGACGATGGCCAGGCTTTATGGCTGTTCGGAAGACTTGCGCGATGAAGTGATCGCTCTGGGCTACGGCGGCGCCAATATGGCCGTGCTGGCCGGCCAGAAAGCCGATGGCAAGCCCTTCGTCAATATGTTCACCGATTCGGTTGGCGGCGGCGGCGCAAGGTCGTTCCGCGACGGCGTCAACAGCTGCGGCAATCTGATCGCGCCGTCCTACGGCATCCCGAACGTCGAACGTATCGAAGGCCTGCTGCCGGTGCTCTACCTCTATCGCCAGGAGAAGCAGGACACCGCCGGCGCCGGTCTCTACCGCGGCGGCGTCAGCCTCGAGTACATGATCACGCCGCATGGGGCGAGCTCGGACATCCAGGCGGTGTTCTTTGCCAGCGGCTACAGCCATATCGAGACCAAGGGCGTGGCCGGCGGCATGCCGGGATCGATCCAGCGCAACTTCTTGCTGCGCCAGTCCAATGTCCACGAGTTGCTGCAGCAGGGGAAGATCCCGCTGTCGCTCGACGACCTCAGCTGCGCGCGGATCGACGTTCCCGAAGCCAAGGATGTCGGCAAGCTCGCGGCCAATGATGTCTGGGTGAATTTCTGCGCTGGTGGCGGCGGTTACGGCGATCCGCTGCAACGCCCCGCCCAGCAAGTGCTGCTCGATGTCGAAGGAGGATTTTGTTCAGCCGACGAAGCCTCGGGCAGCTATGGCGTGGTGCTGGCTGCCGGCGGCGCGACGGTTGACGCCGAGGCCAGCGCTGCGGCGCGCGCCCGTTTGCGGCAGGCCAGGCTCGACAGCGGCAAGCGGCTGGGGCCCGATTGGCTGCCGGGCGCTTCGTTCAAGGGTGAGCAACTGTTCCGCTCGGGCGAAACCATGGCCGTGCGTGCCAGCGCCCATGGGCCGCTGCTGGGCTGCACCGTCTGCGAGCATGTGATGGGCCCGGCCAATGAGGATCCGCGCCAGCGTGCCTTGCTGGTCGAGCAATCGCTGGCCAGTCTCAGTGCGCCCAACCGCTACCTGTTGCAGGCACCTGTCGTGGTGCGCAAATATTGCTGCCCGGGCTGCGGCACGCAGTTTTCAGTCGATGTGCAATTGCATGCCGATGATCCGCGCTCACCCGAGATGGCCTTGAACTTGTAGAGCCGCTGCTGCGGTTTACTCCCAGCGGTCGAGGTTGTGCTCGGCACAGATTTGCACCAGCAAGCGCCGCAGCCATTGATGCGGCGGGCTGGCGTCGGTCTGAGGGTTCCAGACCAGGGTGCTGGCGATCTGCACCGGCGCAAAGGGAATGGCCACGCCGACGATGCCGGCCGCCGCACCGAAGCGCTTGATCAGCTTGTCCGGCAGCACCGCGATCAGGTCGGTATGCCCGAGCACGAACAGGCCGGCCAGAAAATGCGGCATGGTGATCGCAACCCGGCGACGCAAATGCTGCTCGTCGAGGCTGCGGTCGATGATGCGCCCCATGCCACCGTCCTGGCTGATCGCCAGTTGCGGGGTGTCGGCGAAACCCTTGATGTCGAGCCTGCCGTTCAGCAGCGGATGGTCGCTCCGCATCGCGCATGAGCAGGGAATGTCGTACAGCTTGACTGAACGGAAGCGGCTGCCGGTGTCGTCGAACAAGCCGAGCGCGAGGTCGATCTGCCCGGCCTCCAGCAGCCGCAAGGCCTGCTCGCCATCGGCATGTTCAACGGTGATGTCGATCTTGGGTGCATCGCGGCCAAGGCAGGCCGCCAGATGCGGCATGATCATCGTCGCACCCAGATCGTTCAGCCCGATATTGAAGCTGCGCTGCGCATCAGCCGGGCTGAAAACAGGCGGCTCCAAGGCGCTGCTGATTTGTTGCAAGGCGTGCCTGATCGGCTCCTCCAGCGCCAGCGCGCGTTCAGTCGGCTGCATGCCGTCGACACGGCGGATGAACAACTCGTCCTGGGTCAGATGACGCAGACGGTTCAGCGCTGCGCTGACCGCCGGTTGACTCAGGCAGATGCGGTTGCCGGCGCGCGTCACATTGCGCTCAAGCATCAGCGCATCGAACACCAGCAGCAAGTTGAGGTCGACGGCGGCCAGCTTCATTCGCTGTACCCTGTGCGAACTGAGCCGATGGGCAGGAAGCCATTCATCACACGGATTTTCCTTATATCGTCATTCGATTTTGCCGC
>CANFIC010000104.1 GCA_947446685.1 Burkholderiales bacterium | reverse complement strand
GCGACCGTGGCGATCTTTCACACGCAGCAGTTCGGGACCCATTTTTTCGAAGCGGCCGGTCTCTTGCCACAACTCGGCCGGTTGCACCGCCGGCATCAAGAGCTCGACGGCGCCGGCACGGTTCATCTCTTCGCGAACGATGGCCTCAACCTTGCGGATCACCCGCAATCCCATCGGCATGTAGTTGTAGATGCCGGCGCCAAGACGCTTGATCATGCCGGCGCGCATCATCAATTGATGGCTGACAACCTCGGCATCGGCGGGCGCTTCTTTGAGCGTGGAAATAAAGAACTGGCTGGCTTTCATGGCGTGGCTAGGACTGGCAGCAAGGCCAGGCGGGGTCAGAAGTAATGAGGGTAAGCGAGGACAAGGCCGAGGGTGCTTCCGGATGCAATAATTGCTTCAACCATGGCATTACGCGGGACCGACCGAACGAAGTGATCAGCATTGCCCGGATCAAGCCAGACCTTGCGGGCCTTGCTGATCAAACAGCGTGAGTGACTCTGTCCCCAACTAACTAAGATTCGAGGTTGATTATGCTCGACCGTGAAGGCTTCAGGCCCAACGTCGGCATCATCCTGCTCAACCACAGGAATGAAGTGTTCTGGGGCAAGCGCATCCGGACGCATTCCTGGCAGTTCCCGCAAGGGGGCATCAAGTACGGCGAAACGCCAGAGCAGGCGATGTTTCGAGAGCTGCATGAAGAAGTCGGCTTGATTCCAGAATATGTCCGCATCATCGGGCGGACAAGGGATTGGCTGCGCTATGAGGTGCCCGACCATTTCATCCGGCGCGACGCCCGAGGCCATTACCGTGGGCAAAAGCAGATCTGGTTTCTATTGCAGTTGACAGCGCGAGACTGCGACATGAACCTGCGCGCCACCGATCACCCCGAGTTCGACGCCTGGCGCTGGAACGATTATTGGGTCCCGCTTGAGTCAGTGATCGAGTTCAAGCGCGGCGTCTACGAGATGGCATTGACCGAACTGGCGCGCTATCTGCCAAGGCTGAACCATCACAACCGCTTCCTTCGCTCCGGCATGAGGCCGGCAATGCGGAACGAAGATGCTCATCCCCCACCAGTTGCGCAGCACACTGTCGAGCCCGTGGCAGACAAGGATCCAACTGACCTCAGTGGGGTTTGACGCCGTGCGGGCGGCTTGGGGCCGCCTTCAGCTCAGCACCAGATTGTCGCGATGGATCAATTCGGGTTCGGCGGCATAGCCGAGCAGGCGTTCGAATTCGGTCGAGGGCTTGCGCGCGATCAGTCTGGCCTCGGCGCTGGAATAGTTGGTCAACCCCCGCGCCAACTCCTGCCCGGCGGCATTGCGCACAGCGATCACATCGCCCCGGTGGAATTCGCCTTGTACAGAATGGACACCGATCGGCAGCAGGCTCTTGCCCTCGCGCTGCAGCTTGACGACCGCCCCCGCATCGATGCTGACCGCGCCACGCAATTGCAGATGGTCGACCATCCATTGCTTGCGCGCTGCAAGTTTGGGCGTGCTGGCTGACAGCTCCGTGCCGATCGCCTCGCCAGCGGCCAGTCGCAGCAGCACATCGGGTTCCCGGCCCCAGGCGATCACGGTGCTGGCACCGCTGCCAGCAGCGCGCTTGGCGGCAAGAATCTTCGTGATCATGCCGCCGCGTCCCAGGCTGGAGCCAGCACCGCCCGCCATCAGCTCAAGCTCGGGCGCACCCGCCACCGCATTGGCAATGAAGCGCGCGGCTGGATCGGTGCGGGGGTCGGCGGAATAAAGGCCCCTCTGGTCAGTCAGGATGACCAGTGCATCGGCTTCGACCAGGTTGGCGACCAAGGCGCCGAGGGTATCGTTGTCGCCGAACTTGATCTCGTCATTGACGACGGTGTCATTCTCATTGATGACCGGCAGCACATGGTGCTGCAGCAACGTCAAGAGGGTCGAGCGGGCATTCAAATAGCGCTCGCGGTCGGCCAGGTCAGCGTGGGTCAACAGCACTTGCGCGCTGCCCATGCCATATTCGCGCAATTTGGTTTCGTACATCTGCGCCAGGCCCATCTGCCCGACTGCGGCGGCGGCCTGCAGCTTGTGCAATTCCTTCGGTCGGCTGGCCCAGCCGAGCCGCTTCATGCCTTCGGCAATCGCTCCGCTCGACACCATCACCAGTTCGCGCCCCTCGGCAGCCAGAGCCGCCAGTTGCCGACACCAGTTGCCGATCGCCTCGGAATCAACACCTCGACCCTCATTCGTCACCAGGCTGGAGCCAACCTTGACGACGATGCGACGAGCGCCCTTGAGCGCACTGCTCATGGCATGCTGTCGTCTGATGCCTCGGATGCCACCGGGAAACGCGGATCGATTTCGACAATGACGCGCTGGGCTGCGGCCACATGGTCGAAGATCGCGTGGATCAGGGGCTGGCAGCCTTCACGAGTCAGGGCTGAGATCTCGAACACCGGTCCGGTCCATTTGTAGCGTTTGACGAAATCCTTGACGCGCTTGGCGCGCAATTCAGCCGGCACCATATCGAGCTTGTTCAACACCAGCCAGCGTGGCTTTTCAAACAGCGCCTGGTCATATTTCTTCAGTTCGGCAACGATTGCACGCGCCTCGCGGACCGGATCGACCTCAGGATCAAAAGGCGCCAGATCGACGACATGCAGCAGCAGCCGGGTGCGTTGCAAATGGCGCAAGAACTGATGCCCAAGGCCCGCGCCTTCAGCTGCGCCTTCGATCAACCCGGGAATATCGGCGACGACAAAACTCTTCTCGGGAGCGACCCGCACCACGCCAAGATTGGGGTGCAGGGTCGTGAACGGATAGTCGGCAATCTTCGGCCGCGCGTTCGAGATCGCCGAAATCAGCGTCGACTTGCCGGCATTGGGCTGCCCCAGCAGGCCGACATCGGCGAGCACGCGCAGTTCGAGCTTGAGTTTTTTCGCCTCGCCCGGCCAGCCGGCTGTCTTCTGGCGCGGCGCACGGTTGGTGCTGGTCTTGAAATGCAGGTTACCGAAACCGCCATCGCCGCCTTTGGCCAGCATGATCTTCTCGCCCGGTTCGAGCAACTCGGCAATCACCGTGTCGGTCTCGACATCGCGCACGATCGTGCCGACCGGCATGCGCAGCAAAATGTCATCGGAGGCTGCGCCGTAGCAGTCGGACCCACGTCCCGATTCGCCATTGCGCGCCTCATGGCGCCGCGCATAGCGGTAATCAATCAGGGTATTGAGGTTACTGTCGGCGACAGCGAACACACTGCCTCCGCGACCACCATCGCCGCCGTCAGGCCCGCCGAATGGAATGAATTTTTCGCGGCGAAAGCTCGCACAACCGGCACCACCATTGCCGGCCACGATATCGATGGTGGCTTCGTCTATGAACTTCATATGCTTGCTCTGCGCCTTTACCGGACATGGTAAGACAATGCCGGGCAGCCCCGTGCATCGCCATCGCAGCCTCAAAATGCAAAAGCCCCGGCGAGCCGGGGCTTTGTGTCACCAGCGGTCGGCTGCTGCCCTCCGCCGGAGATTCAAATCAAGCTTGTTCGTGGCGCTCAGGCCGGAGTGACAAAAACCGTTTGACGGCTCTTTTCACCCTTGATGGCGAACGACACCTGGCCGTCAACCAATGCGAACAGCGTGTGATCCTTGCCGATGCCGACATTGGTTCCAGGGTGGAAACGAGTTCCCCGCTGGCGAACAATGATGGAACCAGCAGAGATGATCTCACCGCCGAAGGCCTTCACACCGAGCATTTTCGGTTTGGAGTCGCGGCCATTCCTGGTGGAACCGCCGCCTTTTTTCTGTGCCATGGATTAGCTCCTTGAACTGTTGGCGAAGGCAATCAGGCTTGCGCTGGACTGTTCACCGTGCTGATCAACAGCTCGGTGTAAGTCTGGCGGTGGCCTTGACTCTTCTTGTAATGCTTGCGACGACGCATCTTGAAAATGCGCACTTTGTCGTGCTTACCGTGAGCCACAACTGTGGCGGTAATGCTGGCGCCAGCAACCAAGGGAGTGCCTACCTGCAGATCCGCACCGCTTCCGACAGCGAGAATCTGGTCGATCACAATCTCTTGGCCAACAGCCGCAGCTATCTGTTCTATCTTGATCTTTTCGCCAGCAGCAACTTTGTATTGCTTGCCACCGGTTTTTATGACCGCGTACATATCAGCCCTTTCAATGAACCCACCCACAAGCCTTGTGTAAATCACGGCGTGCGGGCATCAATTCCGCATCCAAAAAGACACAGAGCCTTGTAGTCTAGCACGAGATACCAAAATGGGCCTAGCACAATCAAACCAGCAGACTCCGGGCAGCCACAAAAGGAAGGCTGCCCGGACCGTTCCTATAATCCCCCTTCGCCAACATGAGAGTTGAGAGTGCACGCCGCAACCGTCTCGCCCCATCCGGATAGTTTCACCGAGGTTCTCGCCAAGCTGGCCGCCGAGATGCTTGAGGTTGATGCCGTCATCGCGCGACGCCTGACGTCCGACGTCGCCATGGTCAACCAGATCGCGGCTTACATCGTCCACGCCGGCGGCAAGCGAATGCGCCCCAAGCTGGTGCTGCTGTTTGCCAACGCCCTGGATTTCAAAGGCAGCGACCGCTTCGAACTCGCAGCGGTGGTCGAATTCATCCATACAGCGACTTTGTTGCACGACGATGTCGTCGATGAATCCTCGCTGCGCCGCGGCAAGCCCACTGCCAATGCGATGTTCGGCAATGCGGCCAGTGTGCTGGTCGGCGACTTCCTCTATTCGAGGGCCTTCCAGATGATGGTGTCGTGCAATCGCCTAAGGGTGCTCGAGGTACTTGCCGATGCCACCAATGTGATCGCTGAAGGTGAAGTCCTGCAATTGATGAATATGCATGACCCGGACATTACGATTGCAGACTATCTGCGGGTGATCCGCTACAAGACCGCCAAGTTGTTCGAAGCCAGTGCCAGACTTGGCGCCGTTCTCGCCGAAGCCAGCCCGGAAATTGAAGAAGCCTGCGCAGGCTATGGCCGCGCCTTGGGCACCGCCTTCCAGTTGATCGACGATGTGCTCGACTACGAAGGCGACCCGAGCACGCTGGGAAAGAACGTCGGCGACGACCTGCGCGAGGGCAAGACCACGCTGCCATTGCTGATCGCGATGGAGCGAGGCTCCGCCGCACAGGCATTGCTCATACGCCACGCGATCGAACACGGCGAGCATGAACGGCTCACCGAGATCGTCGACATCGTGCGCTCCACCGGCGCCCTCGAAGCAACCCGTGAAGCCGCCCGCGCCGAAGCGCTGCTGGCGCGCCAATGTCTTGCCGCCCTGCCCGCCAATCGATGGCGCGAGTCATTGCTGGAATTTGTCGCTCTGTCCGTAGATCGGAACCATTGAAGCTGCTCGGCCGTTGAACGAACTCGCTGCGGACTGATCAAACGGGCTGGCGCAATCATTGCTGCGCGATTTTGGCTTGGCGCATCACCTCACCCCAATGCCTGATTTCCCTGGACAGCAACTCCGCCGCCTGCGCCTCGGTACTGGACTGCGCATCAACATTGAGCTCGGCCAGCTTCTTCTTCACATCGGCTGAATTGACTGCGGCCACCAAGGCGAGGTTCAGGCGCTCCACCACAGGCTTCGGGGTTCTCGCCGGCGCGGCCAGAGCGTTCCAGCTGCGCACCACATAGGCCGGCAGCCCGCTCTCCTTCAGCGTCGGGACATCGGGCAAGCCCGCCGAGCGTTGATCGCCTGTCACAGCCAGGACCTGCAGGACTTTGGCATTGACCTGCGACATCACCGGCCCGAGGATTTCGAAAGCAATATCGATCTGCCCGCCGCGCAGGGCAGTGATCACGGCCGGCGTGCCGTTGAACGGAACCACCTGGACATCGAGGCCCGAGGTTGACTTGAACAATTCGGCCGCCAGGTTTTGCGTGCTGCCGACGCTGATCGTGCCCAAGTTGAGCTTGCCCGGATTGGCTTTCGCATAGGCGAGCAAATCGGGCAGGCTTTTGATGCTTGAGGTCCCAGAGGTCAGGATTGCCAAGTCAAAGTAGCCCAGCGTCGAAATCGGCGTGAAGTCACGCAAGACATCAAAGGGAAGTTTCTTGAACAGATTCGCCGTCACCGCCGTGCCATTCGAGATCAGCAGCAAGGTGTTGCCATCGGCTTCTGCCCTGGCCACCGAGTCACCCGCAACCAGGCCACCTGCACCTGGCTTGTTGTAGATGATCACCGGTTGGTTGAGGATTTCAGCAAACTTTTGACCTACGGTACGAACAGTCAGATCGGCCACCCCGCCTGGCCCGAAGGGCACGATGATGTGAATTGGCTTGGCGACGCTACCCTGGGCCAGCGCGCCGACGGGCAGCCAACCCATGGCGGCAGCGGCGATACATCCGACAAGTCGACTCAAGCGCTTCACTGCATATAGTTTCATAGTGCCGATTTTGCATCTGTCGCATGAACCAAGTCGCGCATTGGGCCGACTGACACCAGCGCCATTGAATACACCCGGCCACACAGATCCGGATTCCCCGGGGCCGAACGATGCTCAGAAGATGACCTTGAGCCCTGCAGCGACGAGTGAGGTGCAGAGGAGTGCGCGCACCCATTGCTCCGGCATCGATTTGGTCAAATGCGCGCCCAACCAGATGCCCGGCAGCGAGCCCGCCAGCAAAGCGCCCAGCAGCGTCCATTCCACATGACCGAGCGTGGCATGGCCGATTCCAGCGACCAGGGTCAGCGGTACCGCATGCGCGATGTCGGTACCGACCAGGCGGTAGGCAGGTATGCGCGGGTAGAGCAGCAGGATCAGAGTGGCGCCAACCGCACCGGCGCCGATTGACGACAGCGAAACCAACACCCCCAGCAACAAACCCGCCACCACAGTGAGGGTCATCTTGCGCCGCTCGGGCAGCCAGCGTTCGAGCTTGAGGCCCAGCGCATGCCAGGCCTTGCGATAGGCCACAGTCAGCGCGGTCAGCAGTAACGCGATGCCCAGCGAGATGGTCAAGGCATTGGACCAACCCTTGGTGACGCCGGTCCAATGCATCATCCCGATGGTTGCGATCGCGGCCGGGATGCTGCCCGCCAGCATCAGGCCGGCGATGCGGTAATCGACGTGGCCATGGCGGTGATGGGCCAGCGCGCCACCCGACTTGGTGACGGCGGCAAACCAGAGATCGGTGCCGATGGCTATGGCTGGATTGAGCTTGAACACGCTGATCAGCAGCGGTGTCATCAATGAGCCGCCGCCCACGCCGGTCATGCCAACGATGGCGCCAATGCCAAAACCACTGATTACTGCAATCCAATCCATGTAGCCCCGATGCATGCTGCAGAGCAGCATGCCCTGACCGAGGGCGGACTTTAAATGCACTACTTACAATTTCAAAATATAGATAAGTTTTTGCTTAATTCTTTTTTCATATAAAGCCGAGGCGACGGGACCGGTCAATCTGGCGCCAACAAACCCCTGGACGAGTGAGCGGTCAGCAGCAGCAATCCCTGATAACATTGAAGACTGCTTTGCAGGAACAGCGCCTATTACCGGCCTGTTTCACAGAGGCGGGGTGTAGCGTAGCCTGGTAGCGCGCCACGTTCGGGACGTGGAGGCCGGAGGTTCGAATCCTCTCACCCCGACCAAATCAATCATCGAATTGGCAATTGCACTGGATGGCGCAGACTCACCAGGGTAAGCGCTCGCCGCTGTAGGAAAAAAACTGACCGCTGTCAGCTGGCAGCAGGCGGTCAAAAACTGTCAATATTTCAACCGCAGCGATGGATGGTTCGCGGCCGATTTCCAAGCCGCGGAAGGGCTTCGACAGCTTCGACTTGACGGTGCCGGGATGAAGTGCCACCACGACCGATTGCGGCTGGCTGCGTTTGATCTCGATCGCGGCGGTCTTGACCAGCATATTCAGCGCGGCTTTCGAGGCCCGGTAGCTGTACCAGCCGCCAAGCCGGTTGTCTTCGATGCTGCCGACCTTGGCCGAGAGCAGCGCCAGCAGACCCCGATCTCTGGCCAAAAGACCGGAGAAATGCCGCAGCAACAGCGCCGGCCCGAAACTATTCACCTGGAAAGTGGCCTGCATCTGTGCATAGTTCAGCTCGGCAAGCTTCTTTTCCGGCATCAACCCATCAGCGTGCAAAAGCCCGGCAGCGTTGACGATCAAGTGAAATGGCGCCTGGCTCGCCAGCGCAGCGGCGGCTGAAGCGATGCTGTCTTCGCGCTCGAAGTCGATCGGCGGTAGCGATTGGCGATGCAGGCCGACCACGGCTGAGCAAGCCGGCATCGCTTCGAGTTGCGCAAGCAGCGCGGCCCCAATGGCACCGGTCGAGCCGATGATCAAGGCGCGGAAGCCTGCGGGAAAGTTGTTCATCTTCAGACCCAGCCTTGCCGCCATTGCGACGGATCGCGCAGTTCGCGCCATTCAATTCGACGACATTTACGCGACATCACGGCCTCGATCTCGACCGCTTCGACCATGGCATCGGGGGTTTCAGGCAGGATCAGCCGGGTGACGAGAAAATGCTTGTCTTTGGCGATTGGCTCGACTGCCGTCCACTTCGTCAGCAGGAGCTTTTTCGGGTGCAGTGGATTCATTGCGTGAAGCTTAGCCGAACGAGATGGTCGGCGCTTTTCAGGGTATTTTTCAAACAGGATTTCAATGAATTTTTCTTCCCGTATTGCCATCATCGGTGCCGGCATGGCCGGACTGTCCTGCGCCGGCGCGCTACAGGAGGCTGGCTACCAGGTCACCTTGTTCGAGAAAAGTCGCGGACCTTCGGGCCGCATGAGCACGCGATCAAGCGCAAGCTGGCAATGTGATCATGGCGCCCAATATTTCACGGCGCGCAGTCCGGAATTCCGGGCTGAGGTCAGTCGCTGGGAGGCCGCCGGTGTGGCCGCCATCTGGTCGCCGCGGCTGCAGGTGCTGGCAGGCGAGCATGCGCATCAAAGGGATGCGGAACTCTTGCGCTTCGTCGGCCTGCCCAAGATGACGGCGCCGGGCCGCTGGCTCGCAGCTCCACTGACCATCGAACCGGGGCACAGCGTCAAACAAATTCGGCGCTCGGCCGAAGGCTGGCAGCTCGAAACAGTCGAAGCCGGTTGGCTCGCCACCCAATTCGACAGCGTGCTGCTGGCCGTCCCGGCACCCCAGGCTGCGCCGCTGCTGGCGCCGGTGGCGCCAGAGATGGCTGCACTAGCGAGCGCTGCCAGGATGCGCGGCTGCTGGGCGCTGATGCTGCAATTCGCCGCGCCACTGGCCTTGCCATTCGATGCGGCCTTCGTCAACCAGGGCCGGTTGCGCTGGATCGCACGCGACAACAGCAAGCCGGGTCGCCAGGGGCCGGAAACCTGGCTGCTGCATGCCACCGCCGAGTGGAGCGAGGCCAGGCTTGAGGACAGCGCCAAGGATGTCGAGGCCGAGCTCGTTGATGCATTCCGTCAGGCTTGCACGCCAATCGACATCCCGCTGCCCCAGGACAGCAGCGCCCATCGTTGGCGTTATGCCGACAGCTTCCCGGCCTTGACGCAGGGCTGCGCCTGGGAGAAGGCCTTAGGTCTGGGCATGTGCGGCGACTGGTTGAACGGCGGCAAAGTCGAAGGGGCTTGGCTCAGCGGCAGGCAGTTGGCGGCCCGCTTGATGCACTCGTAAGCGCGGATTGAACGATTCTCGCGAGCGCTTAAACTCGGCGCGAATATCAATGGGTTCCGGACATGAAGATCAAGACAAGCGTTCGCGCTGGAGCACGCATTCCGCAAAAAGCAACCTTGGGCATGGTTGCTGCCGCCGCTGGCGTTTCGCCGAGCACGGTGTCGCGTATTCTGAACGGCACCGCCGTCGTCAGCCCGGAAAAGCGCGCTGAGGTCGACAAGGCGATCGCCGAACTCGGCTTCATCCCGAACCCGGTGGCACGCGGACTGGCCGGCGGGCGCACGCTCAGCGTCGGCGTCGTCACCCAATCGATCGACAGCCCCTTTTATGGCGGCGCCTTGAGCGGCATCGAAGATGTGCTCGGGATGGCGGGCTACAGTCCGCTGTTCGTCAGCGGACATTGGGACGCTGCCGAGGAAGCCCGCTGCATCAATGTGCTGCGCTCGCGCTGCGTCGACGGCATCATCGTTCTGACCGGGCGGCTCAGCGATCAGGCTTTGCGGGCTTGCGCCAAGACCTTGCCCGTCGTCGTCACCGGCCGCAACCTGAAGGCGCCTGGACTTTTTTCGCTGAATTTTGACAATTTTGAAGGCGCAAGGCTGGCGACACAGCATCTGCTGGATCTGGGGCATCAACGCATCGCCTTCATCACCGGCGAGCCAGGTCATCCTGATGCGGATGAGCGACTGCGTGGCTACCGCACGGCGATTGAGGCCGCCTCGATTGCTTTCGATCCGGCGCTGGTCGTACCAGGCCAATACCACGAGGCCAGCGGAATGAAGGCGGTCGAAAGCCTGCTGCATAGCGGCGCAAGCTTTACTGCGATCTTCGCCGCCAATGATCAGATGGCTTTCGGCGCAGCGCTGGCGCTCGACCGCCATGGCCTGCATGTTCCCGTCGACGTTTCACTGGTCGGTTTCGATGATCTGGCAGCCGCCGCTTATTCGATCCCCCCGCTGAGCACCATTCACCAGCCATCGGTCGAGCTTGGCAGGCTCGCGGCCTCAGCCATGTTGCAATTACTCGTTGGCAAAAAACCGACCATCGTCATGCCGGCGCCAAGTCTGGTGGCAAGGTCGTCCAGCCGCGCGCTCGCCTGAGCTGATTCGACCCGGCTTTTCTGCCGGGCCTCAGCAATTACCCTTGATTGACATTCAGGCCTACCGCCAATACATTATGAAAGCGCTTTCATGAAATATATGACAGCGCTTTCAATATCGGACTGACTGG
>CANFIC010000103.1 GCA_947446685.1 Burkholderiales bacterium | reverse complement strand
GGTGTTGACTCCGACGATGTCGGCACCGGCTTCGGCCAGCGCCCGGGCCATGCCTTGACCCAGGCCGGTATTGCAGCCCGTCACGATGGCCACGCGGCCGGCGAGTTGGAAATTATTGAGACTCACGAGAGAGGATCCGGTTGTCAGTGGTTTCAGCGCAGGGCGCTCATCGGGATATGGTCCATGTCCTTGAAGACCTGGTTTTCACCCACCATGCCCCAGATGAAGGTGTAGGCTTGGCTGCCTACGCCGGTATGGATGGACCAACTCGGGTTGATCACCGCCTGTTCATTGCGTACGACCAGGTGGCGTGTCTGGGTGGGCTCACCCATCATGTGAAAAACCACGCCGTTGTCGTTCATGTCGAAGTAGAAATACACCTCCATGCGCCGGTCATGGGTGTGGCAAGGCATGGTGTTCCAGAGGCTGCCGTTCTCGAGTTGGGTCATGCCCATCAGCAACTGGCAGGTGGGCAGTACATCGGGCACCAGGAATTTGTAGATCGTGCGGCGGTTGCTGGTTTCTGCCGAACCCAGAGTTTCCGGCGATGCCTCGGCCAGCGTGACCTTGCGGTGCGGGTAAGCCGTGTGGGCAGGCGCGCAGTTGAAGTAGAGCTTGGCCGGCTTTTCCGCATCAACGCTTTCAAAGGCCAGCGAACGGGCGCCTTGACCAACGTAGAGCGCCTCGCGCGGGCCGACCTCGAAGACCTGCTCGTCGACCGTCACGCGGGCTGCGCCGCCGATGTTGATCAGGCCAAGTTCCCTGCGCTGCAGAAAGAAATCAGTGCCGGTGTGGCGGCCGAGTTCAGGCGCGAAGCTGACCGTCTCGCCGACCGGCATGATGCCGCCTACGATGATGCGGTCGATCTGGCTGTAGGTCAATGTGGCGGTGTCAGGCTGGAACAGATCCTCGACCAGAAAATGCCGGCGCAGGCCTTCGGTGTCGAGCGTACGGGCATGTTCACTGTGGATGGGTTGACGAATTTGCATGGAATTTCCTGTGGGCTGAAGCATGCTGGATGGCTGGTTCTTGCGCATCAGCGGGGTGCTCTCTAGATGGGGCAGCGGCAATCATAGCTCAGGCAAAGTTTTTCCGGACTAATGGTTTTTCTCTAGTGAACCATTGTTCCATTTTTTTGTTCACCAATGTATAGTTCGGCTGCAACACGCATTGCGGACCATTACATGAACCCATATTTCGAAAATGACAAGGTCGCCTGGACCGAACTGGGCGACGGCATCCGCCGAAAAATCGTCGGGCATACGACCGAACTTATGTCGGTGCTGGTGCATTTCGACAAGGGCGCCATCGGTACCCCGCATGCCCATGATGGGCATGACCAGATCGCTTATGTGCTGGCGGGCTCGTTTGACGCCGAAGTTGCCGGCGTTCGGCGGGTGCTGCGTGTTGGCGACGCCTTCATCGCGGCGCGACTACAGACCCATGGCGTCGTCGCCCTCGAGGATGGCAGCGTGCTGCTGGACCAATTTTCACCCCGCCGCGAGGATTACCTCTAGGCGGAGCAGCAATCTTGCGCCGGCCGCACTGCAGCGTCCGGCAGCGAATTTACCGCAGCGCCCTCCGTGCGCTTGAATCGTTGAAACCCCGCCATGGCATGCCTGCATCGACAGGCAATCCGGCGGATGGCCTGCCCCGGCAAGCCGCTTTGAGAAACCATCTGGAGACTTCCTCATGAACCCACATTACACAATCCGTTCGCCCCGACTTCTGCCTTCAGCCATTTCCTTGGCCATCCTGACCCTGGCCAGCGGCGTGCAAGCGCAAACCGAGTCGGCCAAGCCGGCGGTGGTCGAGACCGTTGTCATCAGCGGCTACCGCGCTTCGCTCGAAACGGCGCTGAACAAGAAACGTGAAGACGGCGGCATCGTCGACGTAATCAAGTCAGAAGACATCGGCAAGTTCCCCGACACCAATCTGGCCGAAGCGCTGCAACGGGTACCCGGCGTGGTGATCGACCGCGATGCCGGCGAAGGCCGCAGCATCACGGTGCGAGGCCTCGGCCAGGACTTCACCCGCGTGCGCATCAATGGCGTCGAAGGGCTGGCAACTACCGGCGGTACCGACAGTTCGGGCGGCGCCAACCGTTCACGGGGCTTTGACTTCAACGTTTTTTCTGCTGACCTGTTCAATTCGCTGACCGTGCGCAAGAGCAGCTCGGCCGATGTCGACGAGGGCTCGCTGGGTGCAACAGTCGAGTTGCAGACTAGCCGCCCGTTCGATCTGAAGAAGGGCCTGACCGCCGTAGTCGGACTGAAGGGGCAATACAACGACCTGTCCGGCAAGGCAACACCAAAAGGCAACTTCCTGTTGTCGAATACTTTTGCCGACAACAAGATCGGTGTTCTGCTCTCCGGTGCATATTCCAAGCGTCAGTTGCTTGAAGAAGGTTTCAGCACCGTGCGTTGGGACAACGGCCCGTCATCGGGTGGCTGGTGCCCGCCGCAAGGCGCGACGATCGCCACCGGCACGACGCTGCCATCCGGCTCCACTGCCACCACCTGCGGTCCCGCCGCTCAGGGCGTGCTCCGTGCTGCGAACACAACCGAAAGCATTGCGGCTTACAACGATGCCAGCAATGCCGCAAATTTTCATCCGCGCCTTCCGCGTTACGGCCGCCTGACACATGAACAAGAGCGCCTGGGCCTGACGGGTTCGTTCCAGATCAAGCCGGCCCAGGGCAGCCTGGTAACGCTGGACATGCTGTACTCCAAGCTCGACGCCACTCGCCAGGAAGATTTCCTGGAAGCGATTTCGTTCAGCCGCAGTCTGTCGCAAGGCGGCAAACCACAGACCACCGTGGTCAGCAACATTTACGATGCCAATGGCAGCCTTTTGTACGGCAAGTACAACGGCGTTGACATCCGATCGGAGTCGCGTTTCGACCGGCTCACCACCACCTTTACCCAACCGACGCTGACGCTGGAACAGGACATCGGCAACACCGTCAAGCTGACCGCCAAGATCGGCCGGGCGACATCCAAGTTCGACAATCCGATCCAGACGACGACCACGCTGGACGCGGCCAATGTCAATGGTTATGAAATCGATTTCCGCGGCAATAGTCGCGCACCGGCGATTAACTACGGCACCGTGAACCCGAGCGACCTCAGCACCGGTCTGCAGATCATCGGCGTGCCGGTGGGTTCGTCCAGCATCAGCAACTTCACGCCCAGTGAAGTCCGTCTGCGCCCGAATGGCGTCACCAACACCAGTGATCTGGCCCATGTGGACCTGGCCTGGGATGCAATTCCCGACAAGCTGATGGTGAAGTTCGGTGGCGACTACAAGAAAATCTCGTTTGTCAGCTTTGAGTCGCGCCGTACGGTCGAGACAATGAACACCGTGCCGGTAGGAACCTCTCCTGCCAGCCTTCTGACCACGCTGACAGGCTTCGGCAAGGGCCAGAGCCTGCCTGCCGGAACGCCGACAGCCTGGGTGATCCCCAACCTGAACGCGATTGCTTCGGCCTACGACATCTACTGCAACTGCCTGAAGACCGGTACGGCCGGTGGTCCCGGCGATTACACGATGTCGTCGATCGAGAATGGCAATGCACGCGGCAACAACCGCTCGGTGACCGAGACCGATACCGGCGGCTTCTTGATGGCGGACTTCAACGCTCGTCTGGGCGGGATCCCGTTGCGCGGCAACTTTGGTACGCGCTACGTCCAGACCAAGATGGTGGCAGACGGTTATCTGGCAGCCACACCGGCCAAGCAGGTGACGGCCGAGAACACCTACACCGACTGGCTGCCATCGATGAACCTCTCTGCGGATCTGTCGCGCAATGTGGTCGTGCGGGCGGCTGCGGCCAAGGTCATGGCACGTCCGCAGCTTTCCAATCTGAGCCCGGGCGGCACGCTCAGCACTTCTGGCACGCTGACCTATTCCGGCGGCAACCCCATGCTGAAGCCATTCCGTGCTGACACCTTTGACACCAGCGTTGAGTGGTATCACGCGAAGAATGCCTTCGTTGGCCTCGGTCTGTTCCAGAAGAACATCAAGACCTATATCCAGACCCTGAGGACCAACCTGCCCTACAACCAGACCGGTTTGCCGATGGCATTGCTGCCCGCTGGCATGACGGGCGACGAGGTCTTCGCAGTCTCGGCGCCGATCAACACCGATGGCGGCAAGCTGCAGGGCTTCGAGCTCAACTTCCAGCAGCCGTTCACCTTTCTGCCGAGCTGGGGCAAGAACTTCGGGACGCTGCTCAACTACACCTATGTGAAGTCGAAAATCGTCTACGTCGTGTCGCCGACCAGCACAAGCACGATCACCGACGACTTGATCAATCTGTCTCCGAAGGCCTGGAACGCGACGTTGTACTACGACGATGGCAAGTTCAGTGCCCGCATTTCGGGATCGCAGCGTGAGGCTTATCTGACTCGCGTGCCGGGCCAGAACAACAACGACGTCGAGGGCAAGAACAAGACCCTCAACATCGATGCGCAGATTGCCTACAAGTACAACGACAAGCTCGATTTCACGCTGGAAGGCGTCAACTTGACCAATCAGGCGAATGATCAGTTCATCAGCCGGCTGCGCAACAGCTCGGTGGTCAACAATGTGACCGGTCGTGAGTTCGTGGTCGGCATGCGCTACAGCTTCTGATCGCTGCCATTGAGCGCCGGCTGATCGGCAGGACTTCATCGTGTCGGCGCCGGCGTTAACTGCAAGCCAGGCAGAAGGGCCGCTGTGAAAATTTTCACCATGGCAGCTGCGCTGCTTTTAGCGGCAGCGGCCGTTGAGGCGGCACCAGCGGCCTTGTTGC
This sequence comes from Burkholderiales bacterium, assembly GCA_947446685.1. Lineage (GTDB taxonomy): Bacteria > Pseudomonadota > Gammaproteobacteria > Burkholderiales > Burkholderiaceae_C > Paucibacter_A. The sequence continues at coordinate 6,072 of CANFIC010000103.1, read as the reverse complement.
TGGTAGGTGATTCAACGATGGGCCCGCGCACCGGCTATGGCGACGCGCTATGCCAGCGGATGGATCCCTCGCTGGCCTGTCTGAACCTGGCGCGTGGCGGGCGCAGTAGCGCCAGCTATCGCAGCGAGGGACTCTGGGATCGGGTGCTGGCAAGACTGAAAGCCGGCCCGGTCGGCGTCAACCACTATGTATTGATCCAGTTCGGCCATAACGACCAACCTGGCAAACCGGGCCGATCGACCGATCTGGCAACCGAATTTCCTCAGAACCTGGCGCGTTATGTGGCCGATGTGCGGGCGGCGGGCGGCCGTCCCGTGCTGGTCACACCGCTGACGCGTCGCAGCTTCAAAGGCGCTGCGTTGCAAAACGATCTGTCGGGTTGGGCTGATGCCGCGCGGGCGGTCGCCAAAGCAGAACAGGTGCCGCTCATCGACCTGAATGCGCTCAGCGCTGCAGCAGTCCAGACCATGGGCAATGCCGAGGCCGATACGCTGGCGATGGCGCCACCACCCGCAGCCGGCGAGCCTGAAAAAGGTGGGAGCAACGGCTTCGACCGCACCCATCTGGGCGCCAAGGGCGCCTGCGTCTTTGCCGATTTGATGGCGAAAATCCTGGCCGAACAGCTGCCCGCGTTTCGCGAAGCCTTTCTTCCCGGGCCGGATTGCGCCAGCCTCGGGGCTCAGACCGCCTGGCCGGGACTCAACCGCGCTACCTACGATGTACCAGGCTGGGCAGTCGGGACGATCGGCGGGCGCGGTGGGCGCACCGTCAAAGTCACCAACCTGCAGGGCGCAGGGCCTGGCTCGCTGCGCGAAGCTGTGACCGGCAGCGGTGCGCGCACCGTCGTTTTCGAGGTCGGCGGAGTCATCGACCTTGACAACCAGGGCCTGGCCATCCGCCAACCGTTCATCACCATTGCCGGCCAGACTGCACCGCACCCTGGCATCACCTTGATCCGTGGCGAAACCAAAATCGCCACGCATGATGTGATCGTGCAACACCTGATGTTCCGCCCTGGCGAGGCCGGCCAAGCCAAGCGCAGCGGCAAAGACATGGACGGCATCTCGACCACCGGTTCGGCCCATCAGGTGATCGTCGACCATTGCAGTTTTTCCTGGGCCAGCGACGAGAACCTGTCGATCAGCGGACCGCGCTTCAAGGGCGCCGATGTCGAGGCTTGGCGCCGCAACACCTCGCATGACATCACCTACAGCAACAACCTGATCTATGAGGGCTTGAGCGATTCGGTGCATGAAAAGGGTGAGCATTCCAAGGGCAGCCTGATTCATGACAACGCCACCGGCATCCTGCTGCTTGGCAATGTCTACGCCTCAAACCGCGAGCGCAATGCGCTTTTCAAAGGTGGCGTACAGGCGGCGATGGTCAACAACCTGATCTACAACCCAGGCGGCAAGGCCGTGCATTACAACCTGGTGGCGCATGAGTGGGTGGGCTACCCCTTCCTGACCGGCAAGCTGGCGCTGGTGGCCAATGTGCTGCGGCATGGCCCCGACACCAAGGGCAATACGCCGCTGTTCGCGCTCGGCGGCCAGGGCGATCTGGAACTGCATCTGCAGGACAACCTGGCGGTGGACGATGTCGGCCAGCCGGTCGCGCAGACCGGCAGCTATACCCAGAGCACCGCCCGCATCATCAAGCCGCAGACGCCCTATCTGCCGCCCGATTTGCGCGTGCTGCCGGTGCAGGAATTGGAACAGGCGCTGCCTCTGACTGCTGGCGCCAGACCTTGGGACCGAGACCCGATCGACTTCAAACTACTCTCGGATGTGGCCGAGGGTCGCGGCAAGATCATCGACAGCGAACGCGACGGCGCTGCCCGCGGCTACCCGCGCTATGCGGCGACAAGGCTGGCGTTCGACACAGGCAACTGGCGGCAGGCCGATATGAGCCCGATGGCCGGCTGGGCATCGCTGTTTGACCGACAGCGTCGATGAAGAAGCGCTTACGCCGACTCTTGCTCGGCGAAGCGGTGCTGGGCATGGACCCCGTGCATTGGCTGAATCCAAACCCGCCCGATGACCATTGCACCTGACTTGGCTTGGCTTTTGAGCCCCACCCAACTGAGCGGCTACGCGGCTTTTGTCCTCGGCATGGCTTGCTTCGCCCAGACCAACGACCGCCGCTTCAAGCTGTTTATGGCAGCCGAATGCGGCGCTTACATCCTGCATTTCGCGCTGCTGGGGCAAGCCACGGCAGTGGCGAGCACGGCGGTGTCGATGCTGCGTTCGCTGGCTTCGCTGCGCGGGCGGCGGCCGGCATTGGGCCTGTGTTTCGTGGCCTTGAGCCTGGCCTGTGGTGTTTGGCTGGCCGAGGGTTGGCAATCACTGCTGCCGATCGCGGCCTCGTGCATCGGCACCACCGCATTGTTCTTCATGCATGGGCGGCGCATGCGGGCCTGGATGCTGCTCGGCACGCTGTTGTGGCTGGTCAACAATCTAGCGGTCGGCTCGATCGGAGGCAGCCTGCTGGAGGCCTGCCTGGCCTTGTCAAACCTGCGGACGATCTGGCGCTGGCGCGAACACCCTGGCTGACTGGCTGCCGACGGCTCAGGGACGCAGCAGATCGGCCATGGCCTCGACCGGGATCACCGCGCCGCGGTGCTGCACCACCCTTGCCGCCAGACGGTTGCCTGCTGCTGCTGCCAGCGCTGGCGTCAGACCCGAGATGCGCGCTGCCAGGTAGGCGCCCGCGAACGAATCGCCGGCGGCGGTGGTGTCCACGACCAGCGCCACCGGTTCGGTGGGCACAGCAATCGGAGCCAGACCTTCGCTGCGCACCCAGGTGGTTTGGGCGCCGCGCTTGACCACCACTTCGGGGCAGTTTGTGGCCAAGGCGCGTTCCAGGGCCGCCGCAGGCGAGCCGGCATCGCCCCACAGAGCCATCTCATCGTCAAGCGTCAACAGGGCCAAGCTGGCATGGGTCAGCATCTGACTGAAGGCGGCTTTTGCGTCTTTGGCATCGCGCCACAAGCGCGGCCGGTAATTGTTGTCAAAAACCACCATCGCCCCGCGCTCACGCAAGCGGCGAGCCAATTCGGCCAGGCGCTCACGCCCCTCGGGTGGCAGGATGGCCAGGCTGATGCCGCTGAGGTAAAGCGCATCAATGTTGTCGATCTGTGTTTCCAGTGGCGTGAGTCCGGCCCCGAAGTCGAAATAGTCGCGCGCTGCGCTCTGCCCGCGCCAGTAGCTGAAATGCCTTTCGCCCTTGGCATCAACTTCGATCAGATACAAGCCTGGCAGCTTGCCGGCGATCCGGCGTACCAGCCCCAAGCCGAGGCCTTCATCGTGCCAGCGAACCAGCAAACCATCGCTCATGCTGTCATCGCCGAGCGCCGTGGCGTAATCCACCTGCAGACCCTTGCGACGGCCGCAACGTGCCAAGTAGACGGCTGTATTGAAGCTGTCTCCGCCGTAGCTCTGCTGCATGGTGCCAAAGGCCTGACCTTGTAATTCGAGCATGCACTCGCCGAAGGAAACCACCCGGAAGGGTCTGGTCATGGAATACCCTGAAAAAAATGAAACAATGTTTTGATATTCTACTGAGCTTCAGAATCCTTGCTCAGCGGGTAGACCCTGAACCGCTTGTTCCCCCCAATTTTTCGCGATGACAATTACCTCCAGACCTTTTGAAAATCTGCTCCTGACAGGTGCGGCCGGCGCGCTTGGCCTGGTGCTTGCGGCGCCATTGCGACAAGCCTGTCAGAAGCTGGTTTTGTCCGACTTGGTGGGCGCGCTGGATGCGCGAGGTCTGGTCGAGGCCAGTCCCTGCGATCTGGCCAATGGCTCAGCGGTGATGGGATTGATGGTCGGCATCGACGCGGTGGTGCATTTTGGCGGCGTGTCTTTCGAAGGGCCGTTCGAGCCCATCCTGCAAGCCAATATCCGGGGTGTGCACAACCTCTACGAGGCGGCACGCCTGAACGGCGTGCGGCGGGTGGTGTTCGCCAGTTCAAACCATGTCACCGGTTGCTATGGCATCGAAGACCGGGTCTCGGCCACGCAGTCCGCCCGTCCCGACGGCAACTATGCCGTCAGCAAGTTGTTCGGCGAGGCGACGGCCCAGTTGTACTTCCACCGCTATGGCATCGAGACCGTGAGCTTGCGTATCGGCACGGCCACCGCTGAACCGCCGGACCGGCGCGCGCTGTCATCCTGGCTCAGCCATGCCGACCTGGTGCGCTTGGTGCTGGCAGCACTCACGGCGGTCGACGTGGGCGCTTTGGTGGTCTATGGCGTCAGCGCCAACAGCCAACGCTGGTACGACGCGGATGCCGAATGGGCCCGCATCGGCTACCAACCGCAGGACAACGCCGAGGCTTACCGTGACCGTATCGGCCATATCCTGGTCAGCCCTGATCCAAAGGCATTGCCGAATCTGCTGCAGGGCGGCAGTTTCCTGGGCTTCGGCCCGTTCGGCATGTCCTGATTGGACCGATCAACCCAAGGCCCGACCCGAGGAGCAATCATCGCCACCGACCCTACCCTATCTGCTTGCAGATTGCTGATTCCGCAGATGAAGAAGGAGGGCAATGCCGCCGACTACGCGCTCAATGTCACCACCCATGCTTCACTGGTCGGCGCGCTGATGCTGGTGACTTATGTGCCCGGCTTCGCGATGTGGCTTCCCGATTTGCTGCTCAAATGAGCGAACTCAGTCAAACTCTGGCCATGCCCAACGCTCCACACATCTGGTTTTCTCCGAACAGCCGCTACCCTGACCCGGCGGTCGAGGTGCTTGAGCCTGAGTTCTTGAAATACCGGGTCTACAGCAGCAGCGTCGAACAACTTGCCAGCGGCTGCCGCTGGTCCGAGGGGCCGCAGTGGTTCGGCGACCATCACTGCTTGCTCTGGAGCGACATCCCTGGCAACCGCATCCTGCGCTGGGACGAGGCATCGGGCTCGGTAAGCAGTTTCCGTGAGCCGTCGAATCAGGCCAATGGCCTGGCGCGCGACCGCCAGGGTCGGCTGCTGGCCTGCGAGCATCTGACACGGCGCGTCACCCGTACCGAGATCGATGGCAGCATCACCGTACTGGCCGATCGCTTTGACGGCAAACGCCTGAACTCACCGAATGACATCGTCTGCCAGCGCGACGGCAGCATCTGGTTCACCGATCCCCCGTTCGGCATCCACGGCTGGTGGGAGGGCGAACCGGCCGCCCCCGAGCTGCCGCAGGCGGTCTATCGGATCGACCCCGATAGCGGCGCGCTGCATCAGGTGATCACCGATCTGGCCGGCCCTAACGGCCTGGCCTTTTCGCCTGACGAGTCAGTGCTCTATGTGGTTGAAAGTCGCGCTGCACCCAGCCGGCTGGTCTGGGCCTACGACTTGGCTGTCGACGGCCAGCTCTCGAACAAGCGCCGGCAGATCGATGCCGAAGGCGCTGGTGCCCTTGACGGTATCGCCGTCGACATGGACGGCAATATCTGGTGTGGCTGGGGCAGCGACGGGCGTCAAGGTGCATCGCCGGCTTTGCTCGACGGCGTACGTGTCTTCAATCCGCAAGGGCTGGCAATCGGACATATCCATTTGCCCGAGCGCTGTGCCAACCTTTGTTTTGGCGGCGAGCGTCGGAACCGGCTCTTCATGGCCAGCAGCCACTCGCTTTACGCCATCTACGTCAACGTGCAGGGCGCCGGCTGAATGATGGGTGGCGCAATTGATTGCTGATGTCGATGAACCGGCCGCTGCAGCAGCATCCGGGATCGATCTTTTTGTCACCGGCGACAAGCGGGTTTTGAGCTGGAACGAACTGCAATTGACCACCTCGGCCATGCGCATCGTCTCGCCGCGTGAAGCCTGGGCGATCGAAGCGATCAAGGCCTCGATATTGCTCACCACCGGGCGTGAGGCGGCGATCACCATGATGACGAAGACGAACAGCGGCTCGGTATATTGGCGCGATTCGGCATAGCTGATCGCCTTGGCCGGCCCTTCCAGCCAGGCCATCGCGGCGATCAGCAGCACCGACCAGAAGCCGAAAACCAGCTCGACTTCACCAAGCAGATGGAACAGCCCCGCATGCTTGGGGTGCCGTTGCTCGAGCCGCTGG
>CANFIC010000102.1 GCA_947446685.1 Burkholderiales bacterium | reverse complement strand
TGCAGCGGCGATCTGTCGACCGTGGATGTGGAATGCTCGTGGCCCGCATGAGACGGTAGCCCATGTACGCATGAGGCCGCAGGCCGTGAACCCCGCATTCGGCCCGGTGGGCCATCCATGCGGGCTACGGGATGCTCGTGGCCCGCATGAGGCCGAAGGCCGGAATGCGGGGAAATCCACCATTGACGCGCGTGAATCCCGCATTCGGCCCGGTGGGCCATCCATGCGGGCGACGGGATGTTCCGGCCGCAGGCCGGAATGCGGGGTTATGGTTCGAATTCGGCGGTGTCGCCCGACGCTGCGGATGGGGTTGCACCACGCGGGCGATGGCCTTCGACTGCCTGTTGGTAAAGGTCCTCGAGCCCACGCGCGAGCCGCTCCATGTCGAAGGCCGCACTCTGGTACCGGGCCAGATGCAGACGCTCGCGCAAGGCCCGCAGCCTTGCAGGGTCACGCGCCAGCGCTATCGCTGTTTCTTCGTACTGCAAGTGGTTGTAGGTGACCAGTTCGGGCAGGCCCAAGGCGCTGAGCAGGCTGCCGCCCATGCGCGAGACAAAGGTCTTGCCGCTGAGCGTCAGCATCGGCGTGCCGGCCCAGAGCACATCATTGGCGGTGGAGCCGGCGTTGTAGGGGTGGTTGTCGAGAAACAGATCGGCCAGCGGCAACTGCGCACGGTACTGCGCGATCGTCGTCCGCGGCGCGAAGACCAGACGCTCGCGGGCAATGCCCCGCTCCAGGGCAAATGCGGCCAGGTTGGCGGTGGCAGTCGGGTTGTCGTCGAGCAGCCACAAGACGCTTCCCGGTACGGCTTGCAACACGCGCATCCAACTGGCGAACATCACCGGGTTCATCTTGTAGGCGTTGTTGAACGAGGCAAAGATGAAGGAATCTTCGGGCAGGCCGGCCTGGGCACGGGTCACCGCAGCGCCAACCTCGCGCTTGCGGTCGCCGGGCAGAAAACAGGGTTCAAGGTAGAGGATCTGTTCGCTGTACATCGGCTGCAAGGCCTGCGGCAATGCAAAACGGTCGGCAATGACGTAGTCGATCCATGGCAGCCCCGAGGTGCCGATAAAGCCCAGCCATGTCGCCTGCACCGGCGCAGGCCGCAGCGCAAGGATGCCCTGGCGGGCGCCGGCGCTGGGGCCATGCATGTCGATCAACAGGTCGATTTCGCAATCGAGGATGCGCTGCGCGGCCTGCTCGTCGCTAAGGTCGACGATGCGCTCGAAATGCTCGAACGAGGCTTTCAGCCGCTCGCGATAAGCGGTCTGGTCTTCGATGCTGGAGCAGAAGGCATAAACCTCGACCCGCTGCCGGTCATGGTGTTCGAACAGGTCGGCCAGCAGCAGACCAACCGCATGGGTACAGAGGTCGCCCGACAGGTAGCCAATGCGCAGACGCTGATGCGCGTAGCTGCGGCCCGCCGCCAGGTTGGCGCGGGGTTTTTGCAGCTTGCGGTCGAGGAACAAATTTGCCGCCAGCAGTTGCAAGGCGGGGTCGTCCTGCGCATTCAGCATGGTCAAGGGCGAGGTGGCCAGAATCATCGCGTTGCCAGTGACCTCGCCGAACGCCTGGTTCACCGGCCAGATGCACTGGCGATGCCGCAACTGGATCCAATGCTGCAGTGCATTGGGCTGGTGGGGATCGAGTTCCAGACTGCGGCGCAGCGAAGCTTCAGCCAGCGGATAACGATGCTCGATTTCAGCCAGGCGGCCATGACGGTTCAGCAACTGCACCAGCAGCGAGCGATGCTCATTCAGGTCAAGTTCCGGATGATCCACCACGCTCTGCCAGCAATCCAGGGCCTCGTCGGGCCGCTTCAGCGATTCGAGCTGGCTGCCCAGATTGAACCAGGCTTCAAAAAGCTTCGGATTGACTGCAATCGCGGCCCGGTAAGCGGCTTCGGCACCGACATGGTCGGCCTTTGCACCCAGCAGGACACCGAGGTTGAACTGCGCGACAAAAACCAGGGGCAGCTGCTGCTCGCTCAGCGAGGCGATCCATTGCCGGTACAGGGCAATGCTCGCATCCGCACGGCCGGCGGCTTTCAGTGTTTCAGCCCGGCCGATCAGATCGAGCAGGGACATGGCGCTGGCCTGAGCTTGCGCCATGGCGGCTTCAAAGAAATCAGGTGCTGCGGGCAGTTCGTCGTTCAAGGCAAGACTCCAGCTGAGTCAAGGTCTGCCCAAGACGGCAGGCAGAGATGGCACATGGGCAACTGATACCGCTTGAATACGTCCAACATCAGCTTAGTTTATCCAAAAAGTTCATAAACGCCGTTTTACACAGTTCCAAAAAATTGCCTGTTTCGCAACCCATGGGGCCGGCAGAATCGGCAACCAGCCGGGTGTTCCCTCGAACTGGCATACCGACTGAAGCCAGCTCAGATCGAGATCAACAAGTCAGCAAAAGCACTGGCCTGCGCCTGCTGGCTGATCGGCCAGGGGCTATCGGTATGAGGCGGGCGATGCTGCCGCGCAGTCGCCAAAGCCAAGGCCTGCGCCCGGTAAGTCACCAAATCAGCGCAAGCCCATTCCGGGTGACCCGCATCATGCAACAGGCTGGTAGCGACCCGGCTTGCAAAGCTGTTGCCGGTCAGCGTGACAACGGGGACCCCCGCCAGCAAGGCGTCGCTGGCTGTCGTGTGGCCGTTATAGGGGAAGGTATCGAGGAAGACATCGGCATGCCGATACCTCGCCAGGTGATCTTCAATCCTTGGCACCCGGCTGGCAAAGACCAGGCGCTGCGGATCGATGCCCAGTGCGCCAGCGCTCTGCGCCAGGTTGACTCGAGCATCGTTGTTGAATTTCATCAGCCAGAGCACGCTGCCGGGCGATTCGCGCAGCAAGTCCATCCAGACGGCAAACATCGACGGGCTGATCTTGTACTCGTGATTGAAGCTGCAGAACACCGCCCCATTTTCTGGCAGGCCGAACTCGGACTTCGGCGGTGTCGTCGGCGCGATGGTCACGCTGGTGTCGCGGGGCAGATAGCAATGCGGCAGGTAAAGCAGCTTTTCGCAGTAATGAGCCTGGGCGGATTCGGGCACGGTGATCCGGTCAGCGATCAGGTAGTCGATGAAGGGCACGCCCAAGGTGCCGGGATAGCCAAGATAACCAACCTGGACCGGCGCCGGACGGTAGGAAAGGATGTCCAGTCGCGTGCCGATGGTGTAGCCGGACAGGTCGATGGCAATGTCGATTTCCATCGCCCGCAGGATCCGCGCGCCCTCGTCAGCGGTCTTGTCGGCGAGGTCGATGTAATGGTCAAAGCTGTTGCGGTAGCGCCGGTAGAGTTCACTGCCATCGCGAACGCCTACCGACACGCCATAGGTTTCGATCCCGGCTTTATCGAGCTTTTCGATCATCCCGATCAGCAGGTAGCCGACCGGATGTTCCCTGAAATCGGCCGAAATGAAAGCCACTCTTTTCTTGCGGTGCCGGTAGATTTCGCCACGCCACAAGGGCTCGGTCGCAGTCGAATACCGGTGCGCACCAAAAATTTCGGCACAGCGGCGCTGATCTGCCGCCGAATCCGACAAGGCCGCAAAAGTCAAAGGGTTGCAGACCTTCTTGCCTGCATAAACGCCAGCGTGAATGCGCTGGCGATTGGCTTCGAAGTCGCTCCAGTCACAGCTGTTCAAGCGCGCATCGGCATGCAAGCCTTCGGCAAACAAGTAGTCCGGGTTCGCATCCAGCAGCTGTCTGAAGATCGAGGCCGATACCTGGTACTGCTTGAATTCGGTCAGCAGATAGGCCTTGTTGTTGAGCAGGTCCTGATTACCCGGTGACGCTGCCAGGCCGGTGTCCAACGCCGCAAGCGCATCCCGATGCCGGTTCATGCTGTGCAGCAAGGTGGCCTTGTTGGTACAGGCGCTGACATCAAGCGGGTTCAGGCTCAGCGCCTTGTCGAGCGATGCCAGCGCCGCTTCATAAAGAGCCAGCGACTGCAGCGTGGTCCCCAAGGCGAAATGGGCTTTGGCATTGGTCGGCTCGCTCGCCACGGCCTGGGTCAGGTAGGCCATCGAAGCGCTGAACTGGCCTTGCTGGTTGGCAATCACGCCCATCGAGTACAGCGCGGCGAAATTCTCGCTGTCGAGCAGCAAGGCCTGCTTGAAAAACCCGGCGGCCTCGTCAGTCCGGCCGGCATGCTGGGCTTTGAGGCCCTGGTTGTTGAGTTGCCAGACCGGGTCAGTTTGTTGCGGAGAAGGAATCTCCGGATCGATGGTCGACCGCACGGCCTGACGGTGTTCGGCAGCTCCGGCCAGATCGGGTTGAAGGCGCAAAGCTTCGTCAACATCTTTCAATGCCTCGGTCGGCTTTCCCAGACTCATCTGGATCATCGAGCGGGCCAGAAGACTGGGGGCGAATTTCGGATTCGCCGCCACCGCCCGGTTGGCATAGGACATCGCCGCGGGATAGTTACGCGCAGATGACTCGATGACAAGCATTGAATACAGCGCCACCACATTGCCGGGCTGCTGCTTGAGCAGGCGCAGAAAAAGGCTGCTGGCCTCGGCATGCTGGCCGTTGGCTTGCAGGGCCAGGGCCTGGGACAGCTGATCTTGCGGTTTGGATTTCATCATTGGGCTGTGCGTTGAGCCATCAGGTCATGGGACTTCATGACCGGTCCAGTGGCCGGACAGGAAACATCAGGGCCGTCACCTGCGGCAGGGGCTGGAAGGCGCCGACGGATCGCAGGGGGAAATCCACGCGCATTCAACATGGTCAAAGTGTACCCAAAATTTTATTAATGGTGGTTTACGCATTTTTACCGCCCGATGCTAGGCAGCCGGAATGCTTCGCAGGGCCGCCTTCGGCAGGTCAGCGTTCGACTGCAGGGGCTGTCTTGTGACTGAGGTCCTGCTGCAGCTGCACAGGCTGCACCGCCAGAGCGCACTTGCCGATCACGCCCTCGGAGGCCATGCAAGGAGGCGATAACGCTTCATTGCCTTCCCAACGAAAACTAGTTATAAACGGTTTACTCATTTCAATTCGCTTGTCCTGTTAAAGTCTGCAACCATGACTGCTGCCTGCCAGCCGTCCGCCGCGCCATGGGGCTTGGCGCTGACAGCCGACCTGGTCTCAGTCGGAAAGAAGCCGCCTTGCCCAGCACTTGCACGGTTCAATTCAATCAGATATTTCGCTTGAAAATCGGAAAATAATGCAGCCAAAATTCAATGGCCATGCCCGAACGAAAATCGAAGGCCACGCTTCAATCGCGGCCGTCCAGGCACAGACCACGGCGGGCATCAAGTTGCATCAAGCAGGCTTGTTCAGTGAAGCCTCGACCGTTTACAGCAATATCCTGAAAGAGGATTCAGCCAACTTCCAGGTCGTCTATCTTCTGGGCTTGATTGCATTGCAGACGCAGGATTTCAAGTCGGCTTGTGAATTGATCGGCAAGGCCATTTCATTCGACCCGAAGAATGCCGGCTACCACTTGAATCTCGGCAATGCCCTGAAGGGTTCAGGGCAATTCGAAGCCGCCATCGCCAGCTACGACAGGGCCATCAAGATCAGGCCGGGTGATGCGGCGGCCTACTCCAATCGCGGTATCGCACTGAAGGAGTTGAAGCAATTCGAACTGGCGATCAGCAGCTTCAACCTGGCCATCAGCATCAAGCCGGACTATGCCGAAGCCTATTCGAACCGGGGTAATGTGCTGCAGCAACTGCAGCGTTTTGATGCCGCCATCGAGAGTTATGACAAGGCCATCAGCATCAAGCCTGACTACCATGAAGCCTATTCAAATCGAGGCAATTCGCTCAGGGAATCAGACCGATTGGAACTCGCCATTGCCAGTTGCAACAAAGCCATCGCCCTGAAGCCGGATTTCGCTGAAGCTTATTCCAATCTCGGTAACGCGCTGTTTGAATCCAAGCAACTCGAAGCGGCTCTGGCCAGCCACAATGCCGCGATCATGTTGAATCCAGCGTCCGCTCAAGCTTACTCGAATCGCGGCAATGTTCTGGTTGAACTGAAACAACTGGACGCTGCCATTGCCGACTATGACAAAGCCATCAGCATCGAGCCCGAGTCGGTCGAATTCCACCTGAACAAGAGTTTTGCGCATCTGCTTTCGGGTGAGCTCGAGAAAGGCTGGAAGGCTTATGAATGGCGTTTGGCAGACCCGGCCTTCATTGCCCGACAACCAGACCGGCCGCGTTGGTCAGGGCAAAGGCCTCTGCAAGGCCAGACCGTCCTGATCCATAGCGAACAGGGGCTCGGTGACGTGCTGCAGTTTTGTCGCTACGCCAAACTTGTTGAAGATTCGGGCGCACGGGTCTTGCTCGAGGTCCCCAGACATCTGCGGGGCTTGCTGCAGGAACTCGCCGGCGTGAGTGAATTGCTGGCGGAGGGCAATCCCAGGCCAGCCTTCGATCTGCAATGCCCCCTGCTTTCGCTGCCCATGGCATTTGCTACCACTTTGGAGAACGTCCCGCGGCCTGCATCCTATCTTTCGCCCCGCGATGACTTATTGGCCAAGTGGACAAGCCATATCGGCAAGGATGGATTCAAGATAGGAATTTCCTGGCAAGGCAGCACCGGCAAAAGCGCAGCGGGTAGGTCGTTCCCGGTTCAGTTGTTTCACCGGATTTCGAAAATCCCGGGCGTCCGGCTGATCAGCCTGCAAAAGAATGCCGGTGTCGAACAACTTGCCGGCTTGCCCGCTGATTTCGTGATTGAGACCCTCCCGGAAGACTTCGACTCCAGCGCAGATGCTTTTCTCGACTCTGCAGCCGTGATGAAGTCATTGGACCTGATGATTACCGGCGATACGGCTCTTGGCCACTTGGCAGGAGCTCTGGGTGTGCCCACCTGGCTGGCGCTCAAATTTGTTCCACATTGGCCCTGGATGTTGGACCGAAACGACAGCCCCTGGTACCCGAACCATCGGCTGTTCAGGCAGAAAATGTCGGGCGCATGGGATTCTGTGTTCGACGAAATGGCAAGCGCCCTGAGCGCTCTGCCGGGCATGAACGATGAGGCCCGGCCTGATTGAAGGCCAAGTCAGCCGCAGCTTGCGGGAGCGAAAACCCTTTCAGCCAACCTCCGGAATCGAGCGCCCGCACCCGGGCCAATGCGTATTGGCTGATCCCGCTTTGAAGGCAAAGCGCGTTGGCGCTGGCATCTCATTGGTTTAATCATGAAAACAAGTTATGACTGTATTACGCATTTCAGATTGCCTGCTCTGTTAAAGTCTGCCGACGGGAGACCTGCCCGCCAGCATCCAGCGGCGACATCAGGCCTTGCGCGAACCGGCAAGGCCTCAACCGCCAGTCTCCGGTGCCGCGTCTTGCCGGGACTTGCCACCAGATGCAAGGCCTGCAGGGGCAACTTCAATCAACTATTTTCCTGAAAATTGAATCATCATGCAGCCAAAATTCGCTGGCGATGACCAAAATGAGATACGCCAAATGAGCCCGGCAGTTGCCATACAGGCGCAATTTGCCGATGCCATCAATCTGCATCAAGCAGGGCATTTCGGTGAAGCAGAAATCGTCTATGAAAAGATCCTGAAAGAGGATTCCGACAACTTCCCGGTCATCTATCTACTGGGCTTGATTGCTTTGCAGACGCAAGACTTCAAGCGGGCCACCGAATTGATCGGAAGAGCGCTTTCATTCAATCCGGACAACGCTGGCTACCACTTGAATCTCGGCAATGCCCTGAAGGGTTCAAGGCAATTCGAGGCGGCCATCACCAGTTACGAAATCGCCATCCAGATAAACCCGGATGATGCTGCCGCCTATTCCAATCGGGGTATCGCGTTGAAGGAACTCAAGCAATATGAACTGGCGATCGCCAGCTTCAACATCGCCATCGAAATCAAGCCGGATTATGCCGAGGCCTATTCAAACCGGGGCAATGCGCTGAAGGAACTGCACCAACTCGATGCCGCCATCGAGAGTTATGACAAGGCCATCAGCATCAAGCCTGATTACCATGAGGCTTTCTATAATCTAGGCAACTCCCTGAAAGATTCGAATCGATTTGAACTTGCCATCGCCAGTTACAACAAGGCCATTGAGCTCAAACCTGATTTCGCCGAAGCTTATTCGAATCTTGGTATCGTGCTGATGGAACTCAAACAATTTGAACTGGCTATCACCAGTTTCAATCTGGCCATCATCATCAAGCCGGACCATGCCGAAGCCTTTTCAAACCGGGGAAATGCGCTGCACGAGATGCAGCGGTTCGACGCCGCCATCGAGAGTTATGACAAGGCCATCAGCATCAAGCCTGATTACCATGAAGCCTATTCAAATCGAGGTAATTCCCTCAAGGCATCAGATCGATTGGAACTCGCCATAGCCAGTTACCAAAAGGCCATAGCGATCAAACCGGACTTCTCCGAAGCCTACTCAAATCTCGGTAATGCCTTGACGGAACTCAAGCAATTCGATGCGGCCCTGGACAGCCACGATACCGCGATCAAATTGAACCCGGTGGTCGCTCAAGCTTACTCAAACCGCGGCAATTTTCTGCTTGAACTGAGACAACTGGATGCGGCAATTGCCGACTTCGACAAGGCCATCAGCATCGCGCCTGACAAGGCCGAATTCCATCTGAACAAGAGCTTTCCGCATCTGCTTTCCGGTGATCTCAAGAAGGGCTGGAAATCCTATGAATGGCGCTTGGCAAGTCCGGCCTTCAAAGACCGACAACCGAACCAGCCGCGCTGGTCAGGGCAAACGCCTCTGCATGGCCAGACGGTCTTGATACACAGCGAACAAGGCCTGGGTGACGTGATCCAGTTCTGCCGCTACGCCAAGCTGCTTGAAGATTCGGGCGCGAGGGTCTTGTTTGAGGCTCCCAGACCGCTGCTGGGCTTGCTGCAGGACCTCGCCGGTGTGAGTGAATTGATCGCCCAGGGGGATCCCCGACCAGCGTTTGATCTGCACTGCCCCCTGCTTTCACTGCCCATGGCATTCGGTACTACGTTGGAAAACATTCCGCGCGCTAAGGCCTATCTCTCGCCGCGACCGGACTTGCTGGCCAGGTGGACAAGCCACATCGGCAAGGCCGGCTTCAAGATCGGAATTTCCTGGCAAGGCAGCACCGATAAAAGCGCAGCCGGAAGATCGTTCCCGGTTCAGCAGTTGCACCGGATTGCGAAAATCCCGGGCGTCCGGCTGATCAGTCTGCAGAAGAATGCCGGTGTCGAACAACTTGCCGGTTTACCCGATGATTTCTTGGTCGAGACTCTGCCCGAGGATTTCGACTCCGGCGTCAATGCTCTTCTCGACTCCGCCGCGGTGCTGAAATCATTGGACCTGATGATTACATGCGACACGGCGCTCGGTCATCTGGCCGGCGCGCTGGGCGTGCCTACCTGGTTGCCAATCAAATTGGTTCCCTATTGGACCTGGATGCTGGACCGAAGCGACAGCCCCTGGTACCCGAATCACCGGCTGTTCAGGCAGGAATTGGCGGGTGTCTGGGACAATGTGTTCGAACAGATGGCAAGCGCTTTGGGTACTCTGCCGGGCCTGAGCGACGCGACCCGTACCGGTTGAAGGTCAAGTCAGCGTCAGCTTGAAGTAGGGGTCGCCGTCCGATGAGTGCCGCCGGCTTGCTGCGCAGCCTGGCACATGGCCTTGATCACGTCGTCAACGCTGAAACTGGCCTGCCATCCCAGGCCACTGGCGGCCAGCGACGGATCAGCCGCACCATAGGCCACATCGGAGGGCCTGAACAGCCCAGCCTGGGTGCGCACATGGGCTTGTGAGTCGAGCCCGAAATAGGCAAAGGCCTGTTCGACAAAATAACCGAGCGAGACCGTCCTGCCGGTTGCAATCACATAGTCGACCGGCTGCTCGGCTTGCAGCATCAGCCACATCGCCCGCACATAGTCAGGCGCCCAGCCCCAGTCGCGGTGGATGTCGGTATTGCCCAGCGACAGCAGCTCGCCCGAACCCGCCGCGATGCGGCAGGCCGCCTGGACGATTTTCTGGGTGACGAAGCGCTCGGGTCGCAAGGGCGATTCATGGTTGAAGAGTATCCCGGTGCAGGCGAACAACTGGTAAGCCTCGCGGTAGTTGTTGACCAGGTTATGCGCGCAGACCTTGGCCACCGCATAGGGGCTGCGCGGCCTGAATGGTGTGGCCTCGCTGGCAGATTGCTGGCCGGTGTCGCCGAAACATTCGCTCGAGCCGGCGTTGTAGAGCCGCACCGGCCGGCCGAGGAAGCGCAAGGCTTCAAGCAGGTTGAGGGTGCCGGTGGCGATGCTTTCGATCGCCTCGACCGGTTGCTCAAAGGAAAGCCCGACCGAGGTCTGGCCAGCGAGGTTGTAGACCTCATCGGGTTCGGACTTGTTCAAGGCCTGCAGCACGCTGCGGAAATCATTGGGCACCATCGAGACCCAGCCGATACGGTCGGCAATGCCCAGGCTGGCCAGGCCGCGGCGGTTGGCCATGGTGGCATCGCGCGAGGTGCCGAAAACCTGATAGCCCTGCTCCAGCAGCCATGCGGCGAGGTAGGCGCCATCCTGGCCGCTGATGCCGCAGATCAAGGCGCGCTTTGGCCTTGCGTCACGGCTTGATTGAAGAATCGGTTGCGGCAGGTTTGTCGGCGAGTTGTTCATCGGTAGCTTGGGTTGCCGGGTCATTCTGTCACGTCGACCTCGGGATGCTCGGCACAAGCCAACTCGGCCGTGCTGGCGCGGCCTGTTGCGGTAGACGGCTGCGCTGTGATTGCCAATCGCAAGCGCTCTTGACCGCACAATGCGCCCTTGCTCGTAAACTGACGTTAAATAATAAACTGACTTAAAAACCAAAAAGTTATTATTTGTTTGAATTGAGACCGGATCTGACCGAACTCCCCATGGCATACACCCCGTCATTGTCAGTCTGCATGATCGTTCG